>NZ_JAGFPF010000005.1:0-178922 GCF_025962695.1 Candidatus Symbiopectobacterium sp. NZEC135
CACTGCGGCGCAATTTGCAGGATAAAGATAAGCAAATCATCGTGACTATCCCGAAGTTGGGATACCGTTTTGGTGTGCCCCCTTCCTTTGATGAGCCTCAGTCAGGTGTGGTTGAGGAGGCTTATAGCACTCACCCTGAAGTAGAAACACTCTATACCGCGCAGTATGACACATCATGTGGGCAGTTTGTTTATGACCGAACCTCATTGATCAATCTCACATCTATTCCAGTCAATTCTTTGGCGATCTCTCCTTGTGTCAGGCCAAAGAAAAAAAACATGCGTCTCAGGAATCTTGTGTTGGTTGTGGTATTTATTATTACCGCTTACCTGTTATGGTATTTAACGAAAAGTTCTATAACCTCGGTACATTCGGTTGTCATTGATCATGATAGCGAAACTCAGTCGTCTGAATGGACGAATCAACGCTAAACTGGCGACTCCTTGCCACCTTGTAAAGGTGGCGTAGATCATTCGCTTATTATATAAAACAAGATAATGATTATACTAATATTTTTCTATAACTGTATTCTCGTCCGTAGGGAAAAATATCTCATTTATCATCGTCATGTATAAGATATTACTCCCTGCAAGTTGCATGGTCTTTTTGCTGAGAACTGTATTCGCGTATTCCGTATGCGCAGATTCTTCGTGCATCTTGGCATTAGCGACATTCATTGCTTTACTCAGCTCCGTTAACGTTACTGGCGAATTTGGCGCAAGCGCTTTCAATTTTTCAAGTATGCTTTGTAGATTGCCTTCTGGATGATTAGCAGTAAGATAGCGCAAAACCATTGCGTCAAAGTCATCATTACCTGGAGTGGAGATGTTCTTTGATACGGTATTCATTCCTTCAAGGTGTGTGGGAGATATCATTAATTTTCATCCTGAGCGGTGTATGTGGTGGTTGATATAGCCTGTTGCAGTATTGCAATAATCTCTTGCAGTGTTGTCGGTGTTAAGGCTTTCAATTGCTGCGTGAATGTCTGTGTTTCGTTGTCAGCCTGGGTTATCCATTGCTGGCATAGTGTTTCAGCAGGAAAGCGTAATGCGTGCGAGCCACATTGCAGCGTAATGTGATTTTCATGCGTAGTTAAACACGTCAAATGTGGTGATAAATTAGGTACATTCACACCATCGGGTAAGATAAGCGTCATCGCGTCGCTAGGGCGGCAATGGGCGCTTAACTGTGTAACTACATATTCAACGATGATCGGATCGTGCAGTGTTTGAGCCAGTGCTTTCTGCAAGTGATGGTGTTGCTCTGTCCAGCGTTCATGCTGTAGCGTTTCATAGTCGCTTAGCATGGAAATCACAGTGGTGAAGAACTGCTTGAAACCTGTGGAAAACCCTTCTTTCTCCTTCTGTTTTTTTAATTCGTCGGCTGCCCGCTTTTGTTCATTATGAATCTCATGGCAGCGGCGTAAAGTATGCTCAATAGCATTTTGAGAACGGCACTGGTGTTTACGGTTTTTAGCGGTAATGAGTACTGCATCGCGGCACTCTTCAGGCAATTCTGCCAGGGAAATTGTTCGCATAATGTGTGGCCATATTGAATAAATTGATATGATCGGGTGTGCGTGGCGAGTCTATTTTGGGGAGTTCAATGTCGGTGGGGAACAACAGCATAAATCGTTGTTGCAGTGCCTGTGGAATTGTGTGACATAAATTTAATATGAATCTAGCCCCACAAGCCTGCGTCGTATACCCTCCTTGCTTTAACGGACTGGGGTCGACATGGTGGATAAGTGGCAATGTGATAAAACTCAGCAATTGTGGATCGGAAAATAGCGCCTGGTTGAGATCCGACATGGATGATTTAAGAAGATAGCCACCTAATAAATGTGCAATATCAGGCATGTGATGCCACTGCTTTATCATAACAGCTGCTGACGGGCATGATGCATCCCAGGTTGAAGGGGGGGCGGTAAGCTGGTAGCGCCAATAAAGCCAGTAATTCAGTAATGGTGCGCTGACATGCTCCTTTGCACGCCAGGCCTCCGGTAAATGAGATTGATGGGAGTACTCCACGGGATTGTACAGAATCTGAAAGAGCAGCTCTTGGCAACTATTCATGCCGGCGGCTCCTTATCATGCGCCATCGTTGTCACCGTATCATTGAGATACGATCGACGCATCATCTTTGCGATGAAATAAATTCCTGTCATTAGTACGATAAGTAGAACAAGTATCAGCGTGCCTTGCCAAACGGTGAACTCGACAGAGCGCACTTTTGTGGGGGGGACGTATTGAATAGCGGGGACGGCAAAAAGCACTACAGAAATATTTTCATAGCGAATATTACTGAGGCTGTTTTTTATGAGTGACTTTACTTGCGAAATAAATATGCTTTCGTCGATATTTCCCTTATGAGTAATGATCACGCCCACATGATCGGACGTGAAACGACTCGTGGCATCATTACTGAATAAGGGGTAACTGATGTGGACTTTTGCATTTACCACCTGGTTGATAATGCGTAATGACTGTTCGAGGCGTTGCTCTTGCAGTGATATGACTCTGGCTTGCTCTGCATTGGGAGACGCAACCAGTGCGTTCCCCGGGAACGCCTGCTCAATTTGCACATCCCCTGACCACGGCAACTGGTAGAGATTGATAATCGATAACGCCGCAGTGGCCTCAGCCCGGTTAATTGTGATTGTGTAGCCGCCTTTTCCACCGCCTTGCTTTTGGGCTGCAATATCGTATTGCTGTAAAACAGCAAGTACCTGATTTGCTTGTTGCTGCGTCAAATTTTCAAGCAGGTGGTCCTCATTACACGCTAGGAGTAACATAGAGAGTAGTGTGGTCAGCAGCAGTTTGGCGCATTTCCAAAACATCATTGTGCTTTTTCCAACGTTTCTATCGTGCTAACGCCTTTACGAGCCAGGGTGCTGATTAATGAAACGTAATTACTGTATTCTCCAAGATAGCTTTGCAGTTGTAGTAGAGCCTCTGGGCTACTGGAAAACTGTGGTGAGTTGCTTAGTGCATTAATGGCTTGTTTAAATTGCTCATCAGTTTCACTCATTTGTTTAAAAGTAGTGGATACCAGCATAGAAAATGCCTGGTCGTGTACACTCGTTGAACCAGACTTTTCCCAATCATTTTCTTCCGGGGTCAGTTGCGTTAACTCAACTAATGTTTTATTTGTCAGTTCCATGAATACTCCTCGGGTACGAATAATATAAAAACCATTCAAAGCAACATTAACGGAAGTTTTGAATGATGGCTGCGCCAATATCTTTGTAGGCTTTTATCGTGCTTGTTTGTGCGTTTCTAAACAGCGTGTAAGCCTGCAATTTAGACTGATAGTCAGCCAAAACAGAAGGGTTTGATGGATCTTCTTGGAGCTTCTTTTGGGCTGCGTTCAGTGCTTCCATTAAGGGTTTTGTGCCTGCTTCAAATTCACCAGACATGTTGTCGAGAAAAATACTGTCAATATGCTGTGGGGTATAATTAGCCATAATTTATGTCCTTTTTGTTTAGTGGGAAATACCAATGCTTAGGGGATATAAAAAGATATCCCTCCTTCGCGTTAAGATAAGACTTATCTTTCAATATGTTTTCGTTCATATTAACCGAAAAACTAACAATCTGATCGCCCCATTGATTGTAAAAATCAGTAATAAACGTATTCAGAGAGTTTATTGCACTATCACTAAGGTCATCCCTGATGATCAACGCAAAGCCACTGTCGGTAGTAACACAGCGGTAGAGAATCTGAAAACGCTCAAGTCCATGCTGGGCTTGCTTTACAAGAGATTCTTTATCTTTAAAAAAAATATCAATTCGTTTTGCATATGGGAGTGACTGATGTGCCTCTATTTTTAATGCCGTTTTCTGTTCATTATCAAGCTTTCTGTAGGTATACAACTGAGGGAATTCAGGCAGTGTCAAATCCAACTGTAATACAGGAAAACCTTTGTTATGCAGTTTTTTTATCAACTCCTTTCGCGTTCTTGCTGTCCATATAGCGGTGACTTTTGTGGTTTCGTTGAGTTTGTAGAGAACATCATGTAACCAAGTGATTTCTTGATACCCCTCGCCAAAAACATAAACCTCGTTGTTAGATTTAATTATCTTCAGTGGTGCAGGTGACCCAGCAAGGATGGTGTTGAGTGAGGAAACATGACTGGATTGCTGCCAGTAATTATACCAGGTGATATAAATAAAAATAAAAGAAAGCGTCAGTGCAAGAAAAGAATATAAATATTTTTTATTATGATTTTTTTCTAACGCTGTATCAGATGAAGAGGGAGTGGGGGCCTTGACCCAATTATAATTGGATATTTCATCTGACCATTCATCATGGCCCTTTTTAAGGGCGAGCCGAATATTTTCATGTTGAAAAAAAACATTCTCTTCGATGAGCGTTGTTTGTGAGTTGTCGAGTCCCAGTATGTCAACCTGATATCCATTTTTTCCATCAGATTCTAATTTTTCTGTTAAATTAATTCGAAGATTTTTTGAATCAACCTCGCAGGGTATATATAAGGATTTATAAGCGAAAGATGCCATGTTTGTAACACCCTCTTGCATATCACTACCTGTACTACTCTTATTGCTCTGCTTTATTTGGGGATGTATATTGAAGAAATAGTTATCCGCGGGTAGGTTTAACTCACAACCAAACATGGGGCCGAAAAGGATTTTTAAGGTGAATATTTCTCTATTTTCTTCATTCTCATCAATGTGTTTTTTATCCATATGGCTACCCTAAATGGTTTATTTCTTTGATATGAGTGGCAATTCTTGATATTGCTCTGCTCTTAATAATAAAATTATGTGTAATTACAATGAAGGTTTTCTGTGAGTCGTGGATCTTATGCCCACATTTTCTGATGTAGTTAGAGAAATCTTTTATCATGATTACTACATTCTGTATAGGTTGTTTGAAAAATGTAGGGACATGATAGCGGCCTAATTCAATATGGCAATGATGTGGTGTTGAGTTTTTTTTGATTTTTTATTTATTGTTATATTTTTTGTTGTTGATTCTATTGTTTTTTGGGTTTTAAGGTTAGGATACGTTTGCTGGTTAATTGTTGTTTAATATCACTGGGTTACTTTGTATGTTGATGTGGGTGATAAAAATATAATATCTCCGGGTTCTAAATTCCACATGAATTTGGTGGTGGTTTGGATAAATATAATTTGATATTTTTTTGATATATATATTATCTTGATTAATTTATTTTTACATTTTTTGATGTGTCTTGACCTCTTGTTTTTAAGTGAATACTCTGGCCCTATATACCGCACCGATAACTATCGTGGGCTCGATATTATTCTAGAGCGTATGAGCTGCGCAGTTCAGTATGGCTGACGCAATTTTCTATAAATGTCATGCGAATTATACAGAGGTCACTATGTCTAGAGAGCTTCAGAATAAGAGTATAGCCACTAATACAAACTTCCAAAATTGTAAATACACCCCAGGCTATAATGCAATGGTTGAGGATTCAGTCATCACGGATGAAACTTTTAGAGTTAATGACTCATTATTCTTTATCAGGCCATTAACCCCTGAATCAACATTCACTTTTTCGATAATGAATAGTAGGGAACGGGTTACCTTTACGGGGGATCAATCTGCGGTATTGGTGTCAAATAGTGCTATTGAGTTATCACTTCATGGCAAATGGCTGGTAGGGCGATCGTTGATTACTCAGTTAGCGACTTTTTTAGCTTTCACTGAATATCGGTTTAAAGAGTCCTCTCGACTATGGGGGGCGAATGCTGCTCCTTTACCACATAAAGTTCTGTTCGAAACAGAAAAAATCTTCTGTGCTGTCATTGATAACGCACAAATGAGCTTTATGGATTTGGTTTTTTGTCGTGACTTTATCAGTGATACGGATGTTATCAATAAGCTATGCCATTTCATTCGCGGTATTGAAAGCTATTGGGTCGCTCAGTTTTTGCTGGATCAAGTTCTTGATAACAGTAAAAGCATGAAGTCTCATAAACTTTATAATTCCTGTAAAGAATATGGTGTTTCTGAATCCTATTTCAGAAAGCTTTGTTATAACGCTTTCACCTGTGGACCGAAAAAACAGCTCAGAATGTGGCGAGCTGCATACAGTGCGTTGCAACTGATTGAGAATGATGAGTCAATTGCAACCGTGGCTTGGAATAACGGCTATGCATCATCATCCCATTTTTCCACGGAAATAAAAACGCTGTTTGGTATAACTCCGCGCGAGTTCAAAAATTTGGAAGGCTTTCTGAATGAATAGAATAGGTAAAATGGATCTTTATCTACTTGGGATTGTTATAGGAATCAGCATGGTTTTTCCTGTATCGGGGGCGTTACCGATAGAGGGCATGACACCACATGATACAATAAACAGCAAGGACGCTTTTTCAGCTGATAACACAACGACGTATGTTGCTAATAATAACAGTGTGCAGCAACTTTTTTATGTGCTTGGTGGAGTATTAAAAAAACCTGTCATTGTCAGCCCTGAAGCGGCTAAAAAACGTATTTCAGGTAATTTTGATTTGACCAACCCGCGTCAACTATTAAATGTCTTATCAAGCCGGATAGCCTTGATCTGGTATGATGATGGTAGTTCTATTTATGTTTACGATGTTAATGAGATGCAGAGTCGTGTCATTAAGTTGGCCTATGCTTCGTTCAATCGTCTTGAGGCCTACTTACAATCGACGGGATTATATGATGACCGTTTCCCACCACGATCTCACAATGGTTCCGGTTCGTTTTATTTGTCGGGGCCGCCCGTTTATGTTGATCTTGTGGCGGCCGCAGCAAAATATATTGATAGTACTTACTCTCAGCCTAGTGCAGGAGAGAATGTTATCAGGGTAATCAAGTTGAAAAATACCTTTGTTAACGATCGAGCATTTTCATTGCGAGATACGCCAATAACGATTCCTGGTATGGCTACAGTACTCAATCAATTACTCAACAACAGAAGGGGTTATAACAGTGCGAATGTAACGCTATCCAGTGAACCAGATGTCGTTGAAAATGATATGCGCTATACCCAGGATGGGGGATATGTTCGCCGAATGAGAAATCTATTTCCGTTATCAGGAGAGAACTATAGCCCGCGTCCCCGTCAGGACGAGGTCTACAGCGGCGTAGAGAACAATACAATAAACATTGTGGCATATACCGATACCAATAGTTTACTGATCCAAGGGAGTGAAAAACAGGTCGCTTTTGTGGACGATCTTATTCGTGCTATAGATATTGCCAAACAGCAAATCCAACTATCTCTATGGATTATCGACATCTCGAAAAATGATGTAGAAAACTTAGGTGTTGTTTGGCAAGGTCAGGCAAGTATAGGAAGTGTTGGTATTAATTTTAATGGTGCTACAAGCGCATTGAACCCGGCAAGCAGTATGAATTTTCTTACGAAAGTCACTGCACTGGTTGAGAAGGGGAATGCACAGGTTGTTTCCCGGCCAGTGCTTCTTACTCAGGAAAATGTCCCTGCATTGTTTGATAATAATAGCAGTTTCTACACCCGGCTATTGGGAGAACGTTACTCATCATTAGAGAAAGTGACATTTGGCACGATGATCAGTGTTATTCCTCGCTTAGGAAAACAAGGTCAGGAAATTGAGATGGTACTCAATATTCAGGATGGAAAAATACCGCAGGCTAATGGTGTTATGGAGAGCGTTGACGCATTGCCTGTTGTAAATAATACACAAATCAGCACCACTGCCCGTGTTCCGATGGGCTACAGCCTGTTGATTGGTGGTTACAGTCGCGAGCAGGATGAGTTGCGAGGTGCTGGTATTCCATTGCTCAAAGATATCCCAGTGGTGGGAAAGCTGTTTGATTATACCTATACCAGCCATAGAAACATGGTACGGCTTTTTCTTATTCAGCCACGCTTGTTAGCGTATGGCGAAACCTGGCAAGGGCGCTGGGAGAATAATCCGGTACTGGGTCGAAATCTTACCGGCGAGGATACTGCAACATTGCAGTCAACGGTCATAATGTTGCGGCAATTTATGAACAAACGGCAAGGCATGTAGATGGCGATACCTCCGCTTGGACGAACAAACCTCCTGCGAATAGATTTTAGGGGGGACGACAACAGGTCAATGGTACCTACCACCAGTGAGGAGGGTGAGCACCAACCAGTAAGGAACCTGCAAGAGCAGATCAGTAATGCAGCCGAGGAATTTGCTGATGTACTGAGTACATTTGGACGCTTAAGCCGAATGGGGCGCAAGAACGACAATATTGAGAACGACTTTCTTTCTTCCATGTTGGAAGAGAAGGCTGATGAAAAGCACGATGCCCTGATTAAGCAAGTGTCCAGATTGTCCTTGAACAGGGATGGGCTGTTGAAATATGGCAGAAGTCTCTTTCCTAATGACAGTGACTTAATGCTAGCATTACGTGAGCTGATGCTTAATCGTCAACTTTCTGCGTTACAAAAGAAGAGAATAAAAGAGGCGATGGTCGACCTCGAAAAGTTCTCGGATTGCCCGAAAATGCGTTCTGGCATGAATATTGGTCGTCTTGCAAGACGTTTTAGCAGCATGGAAGGCCAAGAGCGCTTATCTGCTGGGGATTTACGCGACTGTTACTTGCGTTTTTTAGAATTAGACCTGCCAGGCAGCTTTATCTATCAGGACTGGATAGAACAATACGGATGCCAAAACCGGCAGCGTTTATTAGCTTTTACCATGAATGCGCTTATTATCGATATGAAATCAAGTGAGCCGGGTATCCATTTTGATGAATTTGGTCCGTTAAGCGATCGGTTATCTGATGCCAGAGCTATTCATACTTTGGATTTACTGTTGAATGAACGGTTTTCTATGCTTCCGTTTCGTGAAAGTTTAAAAAATGAAATAAAAATAATGGATGAAAGTGATATAGTCATACTTTATCTTAATGGCATTGTTGCAAGTTATCAATTCGAGGGGGCGCTTTATAATTTTAACCATGATTTTATGCGGGGGTTACTGTTAACGCAACGTGCAACAGTGATTCAGATATTAAGAGGAGTGTATAATAAAACGCCCGAAAGAATGTACATTGACCCAGGTTGCCGACAATACTTATTAAATTTTATTTCTACGCTATTGACTTCTTTTCATGATAAAGAGCGTTGCAAAGGTCCTTGGTCTGATTACTACACCTGATGTTAAGCATAACTACTTTGATATAAATATGACATTGAAATATGATGCTACAGAATTTTATTCTACAAATTAGAAACCGCCCTGAACTCATTATTTTAATGATAATGATTCTTGTCGTCGTGATGCTGATTATCCCTTTGCCTACGTATGTGGTCGATTTTCTTATTGGCTTTAATTTAACAATGGCATTGATGATATTTTTAGGTTCTTTTTATATTAATAGGATCCTCGATTTCTCATCGTTTCCAGCCATTTTATTAATCAGTACCATTTTTCGATTGGCGATATCTATCAGTACGAGTCGTTTAGTGTTGATGGATGCTGATGCGGGGGACATTATTGCCAGTTTTGGAGAGTTTGTTATTGCAGACAACCTCATCGTCGGTTTTGTAATTTTCTTTATCGTCACTATCGTCCAATTTATTGTGATTACTAAAGGTTCTGAACGTATCGCTGAGGTGGCTGCGCGTTTTTCTCTTGATGCCATGCCTGGAAAACAAATGAGCATCGATGCCGATCTCAAAGCCGGAGTGATTGACGAGAAAGAAGTAAGGCAGCGGCGAGCGGTATTAGAAGCTGAAAGTCAACTTTATGGCGCACTGGATGGTGCGATGAAATTTATCAAAGGTGATGCAATCGCAGGAATCGTCATTATATTTGTTAACCTGCTGGGCGGCATTTCAGTGGGGATGATGCAACATGGAATGAGTATGTCGACAGCACTTTCAGTTTATACGCTGTTGACGATAGGAGATGCGTTGGTGGCTCAGATCCCTGCACTCCTCATTTCAATTAGTGGCGGTTTGATTGTTACGCGTGTAAATAATAGCGATGATAATAATCTGGGATCTAAAATCATCCAGGATATGTTTTCCAATAAATTTGTACTGGTGGTTACCGGCGTTCTTGCCATTGCACTTGGCCTGTTGCCCGGTTTTCCATTGGTAGTATTTCTGTTATTAGCCGCACTGCTGTTTGGGCTCTATATCAAACACCGACGTGAAGAAAAACAACGAGGAGAGATGGCTTCACATTCAGATCAGACAGAGAACGGTATTGAAGAGAAGGGGAAACCTGTTGTGATTGATGGTGAGTTTATCCCAGAAACCATTCCTTTAATCGTTACAGTATATTCTGGACATGAAAAAATAGTAGACCAGTATGGATTCTCATCGTATTTAAAACGTCATTTTTTTATCGAATACGGTGTTCGTTTACCTGAAGTGGTGATGAACTATAAGAACGACGCACCACAAAATACTATAGTCATTTTAATTAATGAGATTGAAGCTGCTAGTTTCCCGTTTTTTCCTAGTATGCACAAGATCTTGCTACGCGGCGATGAGTATCATGTTCTGGACAGTAATATACAGGTTCATGAACTTAATCAAGTAAAGACCTATTGGCTCTCAGAAGAGCAATGCAAGAAAGCACACGCTCTTGGGTTTTATACACGTAGCGCTCAGGATGAGTTTTACGTCTGTGCTTCGACCCTGCTGGCGAGAAATATTACTGAGTTTTTTGGGATTCAGGAGGCAAAAATACTGCTTGACGATCTTGATAAAAAATATCCAGAGCTACTCAAAGAGTGTTACAGAAATAATACTGTTCAGCGTATTACTGAGGTTTTTCAACGTTTGTTACAAGAGCGTATTTCTATCAGAAATATGCGGTTAATTCTTGAAGCGCTGGTGCAGTGGGCCCCGAAAGAAAAGGACCCCATTATGTTAGTGGAGCATGTGCGTGGTGTGTTATCTCGCTACATATCAAACCGTTTTTCTACGGAAGGAAAAATACGCGCATTTGTTCTGTCACATGAATTGGAAGCGGTGGTGCGTAATGGTATCAGGCAAACGTCTGGGGGAACCTTTATCAACTTGCCACCACCAGAAACTGAGCGAATTATGGATTGTTTGGAAAAAAGTATTAAAGGTAACGGAATCAATGCGAGGGATGTTATTTTAATGGTATCCCTTGATATTCGACGCTTTGTGAAAAAGTTGGTTGAGGAACATTATCCTGAAATGGATGTGCTCTCATTCGGTGAAATTTCACAAAGTGTAGACATTGATGTTATTGGTTTACTACAAAGTTAACGGGTGAATTATGCAATATGATGTTGTTGCGTTGCTAACCGAAATTTTAGCAGAAGTGGGGATGTCAGAGGTTCTTGATAAAGATCTGAATAATCATTCTACGATATCATTACATATGAAAGATGATATTCCCACTATCCATATCAAGAGTAATGACGAGGAGATTTGGGTTTGGGCCCAGTTAGGTGAAGTCAATCTTTCTACCCTGAGTTATTGCAGTGCCAATCTATTTCCATTGTTATTAGCTCATAATGAAGAAGTTTTTCATGCGGGGCAACCTTGTTTATATCAGGTTGAAAATAGTTTAGATCTTCGTGCTCAGGTAAAAGAAAAACATTGTGAGTCAGCATCCGCATTTATGGAGATGCTGGATACGTTTTTAACGGTGTTGCAGCAGTATCGCACGGCATTAAATTAATGACGGGGGCTCCCATGGTTGCGCAAAACTTTGTCCATCTTGCTCATCCTGTAAGAATTCAGGGAAATGTTATAGAGGCTTATTTACCCGGCACCTATATTGGCGAGGTGTGTGAGGTACAGCGCTCCCTTGAGGATTCAACAAGAGTAGGACTTGCACAAGTGATTGGTTTTAATCACGAATATACGCTATTGAGCCTGCTAAATGATAATCAAGGGTTTTCTCGTCGCAATGTGCTCTATCCTACAGGTAAACCGTTTAAGATTTCGTTAAATGACGATGTTGCCGGCGCAGTTCTCGATGCGATGGGAAATGTCCGCGCCCGGCTCGATAACAACGCGTTGCGCGATTCCGGCGTGAAGCACGTGCTGGCGGTGCAGGGAGAACCCAAAGATTTTACCCAGCGCAGGCCTATTGATACGCCATTGGTGACGGGCATTCGGGCTATTGATGGAGTGCTCACTTGCGGTTTGGGCCAGCGCATGGGAATTTTCGCCTCTGCAGGCTGTGGCAAAACATCGTTGATGAGCATGTTGATTGAGAATTCTGAGGCGGATATTTATGTTATTGGTCTGATAGGAGAACGTGGGCGTGAAGTTACCGAGTTTATTGAAACGCTGAAGCAATCTCCGCGCAGAACGCAAGTGGTATTAGTTTACGCCACATCAGACCGATCGTGTATTGAACGTTATAATGCTGCGCAGATAGCGACACGGATAGCTGAATATTTTAGCGCTAAAGGAATGCATGTCCTGCTGTTTATTGATTCAATAACCCGCTATGCGCGAGCATTGCGTGATACCGCACTCAGCATGGGCGAAATGCCGGCCCGACGCGGTTATCCCGCCTCAGTGTTTGAAGCATTACCTAAGCTACTGGAGCGGCCAGGACGTTTTCAGCAAGGTTCAATAACGGCCTTCTATACGGTATTGATTGAGAACGAAGAGGAACCTGATGTTATTGGCGATGAAGTTCGTTCTATTCTCGATGGACATATTTATCTGAGTAAAAAGTTGGCTGCTCAAGCACATTATCCGGCGATTGATATTTTACAAAGCATCAGTCGTGTATTTTTTCATATTACACAACCAGAGCAACAGCGTGCTGCGGCACGTTTTCGAGAATTGCTTTTTCGGCAACGAGATATGCAACTGTATTTGGACCTGGGCGAATACCAGCCTGGAGAGAATGCTGAAAACGATACGGCCCTGAATAAAAAGGAACTGATGGAGAATTTTCTCAAACAGGACATGAGGCAGAAAATTGATATAAAAACGTGTTTAGATCAACTTTATGCATGCCTGGCGTAAAGGAAATGCTTTTTTAGCTTTACTCGAGCATAAAAAAAATCGTGCCGGGCATGATAAAAAAAAGAGTGAAGCGTTATTGGAGGCGTTTTGTTACGCCATTTCCGAATGCCATCGAGAGCATGAAGCAATAAGCATAAAGATTGCTCAGCTGATGTCACCTGGGGTGCTTAGTCGCAGTGACATGTATCAACGCATTCGGCAGCAGGGGGTCTTGATGAGCGTTCAGCAAGATATTACTCAGCGCATTATTGATTTGCAGAATGATGCTGATATCGAAAAACAAAAAATTGAACAATGCCAGAGCATGATAGTAGGGTGTGAAAAAAGACACCGCAATATTGCTCGCTATCTTCAATGTGTGCGGCGTAATCAACTTCAACGTGCAGATACCAGTACTGAAAATGATATTGAGGAGAGAGTAAATTATGGAGATAAAAACGGGTGAAGCATCAATCAAAACCCTGGCTTCATCGGAAACCGACTCAGAAAGTGAAATATCCCTCGATACGATAGCGAAGAAAAAGAAAAACAAGGAAACACAACGTTCAGAGACGATTATGCATTTTAATTATTATACGACAATTCTGTATGACAAGCCGTTGAGCTTGAAGCAGAACGGCGCAGCAGTGCTAGAAAAGGGTAAAAAACATGTGTCGCACGATCAAGAAATGCATCGGCGTGATTTACCTATTTCACCCGCTATAGCGCATCGCGCTACAGCACTGGAGGGGGGGACCATCTCGGTCAGTAGCTCGACATTACAAGCCGCGGTGCACTCCGGTGTCGTTCCCTTCTTTGAGCAACGAGGCAGCAAGGTGCCTGATATGACGGATCCTGTCACGCTACTTGACACATCCTCTGCTGTCGATGTGCAACCCTTGGCGGAATCGGTGCCTGCTGTTGGTCCTGTTTATGACACCAGAGGGCAATACGGCGCGTTCCGTCCGCCAATGAATACACCCCACTTACAGCGGAATGAATCCATGAACACACCCTTTAGCACGATCACACAGCGAGAGAGGTTGAATGCGCTGCGTCTTGGTGACACGAGTGATGATCACACCGTGCGGATTAGTTACCCATTCCAACGTTGGTTTGGCGAACATTCCGTCAAAGTGTCGATACGACGTGACAGCCTGTTTGAAAGCGCAGTGGTTCTGCAACCTTCCGATATGCGTGCCTCCGATGCGTTAGCCCGGCAACTCGAACACTGGCCAAAGCAGACTCCACACATACTACTTCCCGATAGCGCGGGAGATGAACGACAGCAAGGCCAGCAGCAGAGAGAACAGGAAGAGGAACAATAATGGATGTGCGCGAGCGGTTGCGTCGAAGGCTCCGGCAGGTCAATGTCGCCGGGGAAACAGCACTGGCTTTTCCAGGCAGTGAAATTGTGCTACCTAGCCCTTCGCGCCGTTACCTTAGCCTAGATTTGGCGGATGAGGAGCAGAATGAAGCCCGGGCGTGGGTTGATGCCGATGAGTGGGCTGCGGCGAGCGGGTGTGAGTTGCCTGGTATTGCGTGGGAACAGGTTCCGCTTGGTTATCTTTCTCGTTGGCTGTGCCATCATCAGCCTGATTGGTCGGTGGCAAATAAACGGTGGGTAATTCAACAGGTCGCTATTCCAGAAGATTCGTTGCCAGGTTCTCTTATACGTATACCTGCCAGACCCTGTTCATTGCTGTGCTGCGACTGGCCGAAGAACCAAGATCAGGCTCTATTGATTTCCCGTCCCTGGCTTGAACATCTTCCCTTTTCCCTACGCTATATGTTGGGCAGGACCCGTTTGCCACTGGCGCAACTGGTGACGATGGTCACAGGCGATTTGATGCGTATTGAACACTACGATCCCATGCTGCTTATTGAGCATTATCCAATTGCACATTTTTATTTAACTCAGGACCTGGAGGTTTTTGTGGAGGAATTTTACATTGCAGATTCAGATGATGCGCTACGAGAAGAGGATGAAATAACGTTTGAATGGATGAATTTGCCCATCAATATTGAGTTTGTATTAGATAATGTAACGCTCACAGTGGGTGAATTGGATGACTTGCAGCCAGGCGCGCAACTACCATTAAATAGCAACGCGGAAAAAAAGATCAGAATTTATCTGAATAGAAAGTTATTTGCACGTGGTGAGCTAGTTGTACTGGATGACGGTTCATTGGCTGTAGAGGTAAATAGTATGAACGGTGCGGTAACGAGGCAAACGGACTCAATGTATGCTGAGTAATGACGTTTCATTAATTATACTGCTCTCATTTTTCACGTTGCTACCTTTTATTATTGCCGGTGGAACCTGTTTTATAAAATTCTCTATTGTGCTTATCATGGTTCGTAATGCATTGGGGATTCAGCAAGTACCTTCAACGTTAACACTGAATGGCATAGCATTGATCATGACCGCCTTTGTTATGATGCCAGTAACCCAGAATATGCTGAAGTTCGTTGAGCAAAATAATATCAACTTTAATGATACGAAATCAGTCAGTTTGTTTATGGATAAAGGATTAGGCAGTTACAGGAGCTATCTAGTGCATTATTCCGATCGCGACCTTATTTATTTTTTTTACAATGTTCAACAAGGCAATAAAGATAATGTACTTCAATTGGAAGAACATGAAGTGCAATCATTACCGTTGATGACGCTGATGCCAGCCTATGCGTTGAGCGAAATTCAAAGCGCCTTCAAAATTGCATTTTATCTCTATGTGCCATTTGTTGTTATTGATATGGTGGTCTCTAGTATTCTGTTAGCGCTTGGGATGATGATGATGAGCCCCATCACGATCTCTATCCCGATCAAGCTGATTCTATTTGTTGCGATGAATGGCTGGAGCCTTTTAACCAAGGGGTTAATTAACCAATATACAGAACTCATGACATTATGAATAATATCCTCTTTATTAGTAATAATGCATTGTTGTTGGTACTTAAATTAACGGCTGTTCCTATTGCTTTTGCAACTGTAGTAGGGGTTGTTGTTGGTTTATTTCAAACAGTAATGCAAATACAAGAGCAAACGTTGCCCTTCGGGGTGAAACTGTTGGCCGTATTTGCCAGTTTGTTTATGCTGATTGATTGGTTTTCTGCGGAGATGCTCTATTTTTCATATCAGGTGTTTTCAATGGCTTTTCAGTGAGAAATAACATCATGTTATTCACTAGTCTCTATTTGTATTTTCAACATAATGTTCTTGTTTTAATGCTTGCCTATGCGCGAATGGCCATTGTTTTTTATATGTTACCCATTTTAGGTGAGCGAGTATTGGCGAATCTCATCGTAAAAAATACTGTGATATTTCTTGTGATTATCGGCTTATGGCCCTGTGTTCAGGCAGGTTCCGTTACTGATCTGGAAGGAGGAATCGTACTGGCAAAAGAGCTCGTCGTGGGCCTGGTTTTGGCCGTAACACTTTGCTTGCCTTTTTGGATGGTGATAGCGCTGGGTGAGCTTATCGATAACCAACGAGGTGCAACGATAAGTGACAGCATCGATCCAGTACATGGTGTTCAAGGTTCCATTCTCTCTGGTTTTTTCAATTTTGCCTTTGGCGCGATGTTTTTTGCCCAGGGGGGGATGCGTTTGTTGGTAGACGTATTGGCAGCAAGTTATCGGGTATTGCCCAAAGGAAGTGAACTGACTGAGATTAACATTAACGAAACCGGGCAGTTATTATTGATGTTAATGCAAGGTAGTATCATGCTGGCAGCACCGGTACTTATTGTCATGATGTTGTCAGAAGTATTGCTGGGTATTTTTTCACGCTATTGCCCGCAGCTTAATCCTTTTTCACTCTCGTTGACCATCAAAAGCGCCATCGCTTTTGCTGTCTTTTTATTCTATGGCTTCCGTTCCTTCACCGAAAAACCACTGCCTCTTTTTTCTTTACAGGCGTTTCAACGATTTTTTATTTGACGTCAGGGAGAAAGTGAGATGGCTGAGAAAACAGAAAAACCGACAGAAAAGAAAAGACGTGATTCAGCAAAGAAAGGACAAACCTTCCGCAGTCGAGATCTTATTGCAACAGTTGTCTTAATTTCAGGCGTTTTTTTTCTGGGGAGCTGCATGGATTTCGGCCCGCTCATTGAGTTATACAGCCTTGCTTTGTTATATAATAATAAGATGACAGTAGTCTCATACAGTGCACAATTGGCTCTCATTTTATTACGAATGTGTCTGCCTTTTATCGTGCTGTGTACCGTTGTCGGGTTTGCTACAACATTATTGCAAACTAAGTTTTCAATAGCCTCAGAAGCATTACGTTTCAATCTAAAAGCACTCAACCCAATTGAAGGGTTTAAACGGATATTTAGTCTCAGAACGGTTAAAGATTTTGTGAAGTCATTTTTGTATCTGGGTGTATTGTTTGGAACTTGTTATACCATTATCAATAACGAATTGAAAAATATACTTTCTGTTTATCACGGAACGCTTATTCAGTTAGTTCCTTATTGGATTTCCATAACAATAAAAAGTGTATTGCTCTTTATTCTTTGGTCTTTACTTGTTTTGTTGGCGGAATTCATTATCGAATATTTTCTCTATATCAGAGAAATGAAAATGGATAAACACGAGGTAAAACAAGAACGAAAAGAATTGAATGGTAATCCTGAAATTAAGCGAGCCCGGCGCCGTGCACATCATGAAATTCTCTCAAGTGAAGAGCGAACTGCAATCCGAAACTCTGAAGTAGTCATGGCAAATCCAACACATATTGCGGTTGCCATTTATTTTAATATGGATGTGGCTTATTTGCCATTTATCTCATTGCGCTGCTCAAACATGAAAGCGCAGGCGGCAATTTCCTATGCGGAAAAAGAAGGTGTACCTGTTGTTCGCGACGTGAAATTGGCAAGAAAACTTTATAGGAACTACACTGCATACAGCTTTATTTCATTAAATGATGATGCGCTTATGGCTGTTATGGATATATTGATATGGCTACGTCGTGTTGAGGTTGAAGAATTAAATTCTATTGATATAAATAATGAGTGTGATGAGGTTGGTTGTGAGGTTTATCAAGAATCGCCATTGAATGATTCAGGCGATTGCTTATATGATAAGAAACAATAGTGCGTTTTTTTTGTACCTATTCTTCATTATGAAACAGTATGATAGCGCTTGCATTCATTACTGTCTGCATTCTCGATGAATTGTCGTTGTTTTAATATTTTTCCATTTTGTAAATAATGTGGAAGGTCTAAAATGAGTTTTAAAAAGGTAATGGATGCTAAAAATGAATTGCGTGATGAGGTTGAAGAAACCTTGATCAAAGATTATTCAGAGCAACTCATGGATGCTATTCATAATGGCGCAACCTTAAAAGATGTTCATGGCGTATCGAATGAAACAATGAGTGATGTTTATAAGCTCGCTTATGACTTTTACCATATGGGAAAGTTAGATGACGCTGAGTCTCTTTTCCGCTTTTTATGCATCTACGATTTTTATAACCCAGAATATGCGATGGGGTTGGCAGCGGTTTATCAACTCAAAAAGAATTACTCAAAAGCTATCGATTTTTATGCATTGTCATATTCTCTCTCAGAAAATGACTATCGACCTATGCTCTATGCTGGTCAGTGTAATCTGATGCTTTGTCGCTCGGTTCAGGCGAGTAAGTGTTTTGATATTGTCACCGAAAAATGTAGTGATGTAAGTTTGACAGAGAAGGCGCACGCTTATTTGGCCGCCTTAAAAGACATGGATGCCAATGAAGAAAATGGAAATCCAAAAGAGGATGTTGATAGGGGGGAATAATGAATATTACGATTGATGATTTTTCTGCGGCATTTGCATTCTCTGGCGGCGGTGACGTTGGACAGCATCGCACTGAATTAATAAAACAAAGCGCTGCTATCAAACGTTTTGGCGAAGCAAGGCTGAGAGAGCATCCACAGCGAGATTCTGTTTCAGGGGCAATAAAGCTGTTACGGCCAGAGCAACTGGCTGCCATTTTGCAAAATACCACTAACGCATTGCAGGGAAATGCTGCTCAGCACCGAACACAACAAGATGCCAATATACCGCAATTGGCATCCGAGCCCTTTGCTTTATCTCGATTGGCCCAAATCGCATCGGGGGCAGATAATCCTGAGGCTTCACTGACTGCATCTGCTCGCATGACGAGCTTATTAGGCAAAATAAATCAGCTGACTGGCGATGTGACACTACAGAAAATGGTTGATCAATTGAAGATTTTCAATGCGCAATTGGAGGAATATTCTCAGGCATACAGCGCGATCGCCGATCAATTAGAGAATCATGCACAACAGTGGGCCGATGACAGTGATGCGTTGGTGCAGGCCCAGAAACTGGTTGATGGGTTAAAACAGCAGGTCGCGGCTGCGACGGGAACCTATACCGATACACAGAAGCAGTTGCAGTTTTTGCAAAATCAGGCAGATCGTGAATTACAAGAAAACGGTGAGCTATCCCCTGAGTTGAGTAATAAAATAGAGGCAGCGAAATCTGCTGTTACCGCAGCATATAACATCAAAGAGCAGTCTGTGACCCAGTATGAGGATGCACTCAAAAACCGACTGGAGCCTGCTCGCCTGGCAGAAATTGCTAGTAGAACGATTCTGGAAAACACCAAGCAACATGTACAAACTCTGCTGGGGGCCGTACCTGCGCAGCAAATTTCTGTTATTGAATGCAAACGGAAAGAGCAAAATAAAGATGCAAAAAGTCTCTGTCATTTACTGGCTATTATCGCTGAACTCATCAATAAAAGCGCCAGTGAGGATTTACAGGCAGGCGCGACCTTAAAGCAAAAACTGGCAGAGGCGGCGGCTAAAGACGCTGAAAAAAAAGCGCGTGAATACGAGATTGAACAACGTAAAGCGGAAGAACTACAAAAAACCATGGGCTGTATTGGTAAAATTCTCGGCTGGGCTATCACCATTGCCGGTTTCGCCGCTGCTATTTTCACGGGGGGGGCATCATTAGCGTTGGCTGCCGTCGGGTTGGCATTGATGGCTGGCGATGCCATTTACCAAGCGGTAACGGGGGACTCTTTTATGCAGCAGGCTATGCAGCCTCTTATGGAACATATTATTAAGCCATTAATGGAATCGCTAGCTAAATATTATTCCTTCATTTTAGAAGCTCTCGGGGTTGATAAAGCAACGGCTGCGCAAATAGGCGAAATTATGGGCGCAATTGCTGCTGTTGTACTCTTAATCGCTGTGGCAATGGTGGCGGGAAGCCTCATTGGTAAACTGGCAGATAAGCTGTCTTCCACGGTGATTATGCAATCAACCAAGGAAGTAACAAAACGGATGTTGCAGAGAATGATGGACAATACTATTGGGCGATTCATTATGTCATGGGGGTCAACAGCGATGCGTGCGGCAGCCGTTCAAAATATAAAAAGCGCCAGATTCGTTAATATCGTACAACAATCCCAAAATGTCACGATGACCGCTAACGTTGTAATGCAAACCAGCATGGAAATTGTTGTCGCTGGAAATAAGGTAGAAGCAGAAAAAGTTCGTGCCAAAATGCTGGAAGATATGGCCTTGCAAAATGTGTTAAATGCCCTAATGGATCGCATGGTAGACAGTTTTACTCAACGTATTATGGCGGCTAATGCCATTATCGAAAATATGGCCGTGGTGGCAGATAACCAGATGCAAGCGGGTAAGTATATTACCCGAAAAATGCAACATGTTGCGGGGTAGTTCTCTTTATCGTTAGGGAATTTCAAAACTGAGGTTTTTATTTATACGGAGTTGAAAAATATGATGACGACATTATCACCGGTCGCAACGCAAAACGCGTTGAATGTAAATACGGATAACACTGCTCCCTTAGCGCAGTCTTTCACCCAGCGTTTGCCAGAGGTACTGTCTTTAGCGGATCTGGCTTCTGCTTCCAGAGCTATTGGGGACTCAAATAGCACCTATGCCAATTCGCTGCCTGTTGAATTGATGCTTCCGGCATCAACCAATAAAGTCATACCTTCAGAAACTAAAGCCAAATTGGCGCAAAGGCTGATGGATTCCCAGCAAGGAAGAGATATCGATAAGATAGAACAGGTCGTTGCAGGGGCTGCGACCCTGTGCAGCGCACAGCTTCTGTCTGGAACAGAGAATCCGTCAAAGCGCAGTGAAAATGAAAAGACTGGCAGGGCTGCGATGACAACTGCGGTGGATCACTCTGTTGAGCGGGAGCGTTCATATGCCGTTGTTGAAGGAGGAACGGATATTACACCGACAAGTCCTGGCGGTTATCTTTATAGTAACGTGATGGGCAATATGGGCATTTTAGATGCGTTTACCAGTATTTTGCGGTCGTTAAATCGGCAGGAAGCGCATTTTAATGCAGCGGCAGCACAGTGGTCTCATCTTGCCATGACCTCAGCGAATGCGACTGGGCAGCATCTGATTCATGCTGCAAAGGAAAACCAGACAGGGGCGATTGTTGCCGGGGCGTTAAGCATGGGAATGCAGGGCGTATCGGCATTCTCCGTCGGTAAAGCCTTAAAAAAGGATTCAGCCTCGATTGAAAATAATCTGAAAAGGTCTCATCAACTTAATGAACAAGCAGATCTGGCCAGGAACGGCCTACAGCACCATAGGGATAAACTGGTCAATGAAGGTATCAAAGTCGATGATGATGTTTCCGCACGTCTGATGCAAGCTCATGCTAAGTTAAGTTCGGAAAGTCAGGCTCTGCAAAGTAGCCATCAACAAATATCGAACACCTCGGTAAAAACCCGTATTCAATCTGAGGCCCTTATGCAGGCTAGCCGACCCATTCATGATATTACTCAAGGGGCATACGGTGTAACGGCTGCGGAGCAAAACAAACAAGCCGAAATAATGCGAGCGAATCAAACGGTGAGCGGTGAAGTGGATAGTGTTCATCAGCAAACGGCAAAAAAATCCAGCGAGGGTGAATCTGCCTTACGGCAAGCGTTACTGGCTATTCTTAATAACAACAATGATGCAGTCTCCGCGATTGCCAGTAAGATGGCATAATGTATTTGCAAATACCCTTGCGGTACCCTTTTCATCTTGAGTTGTTATTTTTTTATTTTTGGCGAAAAAATGACTATATCTAATGTGCTTTTACCGGTTTGTGCGGCAATATTTCCACGCGGGAACACAGACGCTTATACCACAGTTGCGCATTGGCAGGGGGCATCAAATGTCTCTGATGCTTATTCGCAGCATGATGTGAAAAATATTTTACTATTTCTTATTACTGAAAATAAGGAGGGTGATAAGCTAATTGATCGTGCATTATCTCTCTGTGAAATGCATGGAAAAATGCTCAGTGTTGAGAAAATGCTTGCTCATTTAAATATAAATCCCAATCTGGCTTCGGGGGGTAAATTATTACAGTACGTTGATGAGATCCGTCGTTCGCAACAAAAAAATGAATTGTCGGGGGAAAGTCACGATGACATAAAATCGCAGTTGACGGCGTCACAGTGCGCAATTCAGACGCAGCTTAACAAGATTCAACAGCAGATTCGTGACGATAAATTAAGGAATAAAGCAGCAGTAGTGAAATCGGAAAACTTGGCTTATCAGGCTCAGAACCCTGTCCCCGATGAGGAGCCTGAGGCTACGTTGCATCGTGTCCGAAGAAGCGTCGAAAATACAAGTGAACCGTTTACAACGAGTACCAGTTACGCGGAGCTCTGGGCGGAAATTGCTAAAGTTATCGCAAATATTAAAACTAACTACGTGGATTTCTATGGCAATTTATTGCAGAAATACACTGAAATGTACGATGAGTATAATAAAAACGTGCAGAAGGCTGCCGCCGACTCAACCCATTCAGGGAAGGAGGCAAATTCAGTAAGTTTTGACGAGCCTCATCTCAGAGACGCTGGATATAAAGTTTTTAATAAGTGGATTGAAGACAATAAACTTGGCAGTGTTCCTGGCTGGTCGGTAGTGACTGAAGATCAAAAAGAAGGTATGACAGAAAGCCAGAAAGAAGAGATAAGAGCGACGCTGGCACCGGCCTTCAAGGTCGATAACGATGGGAAAATCAGTTTTAATAAGGACACCTATGATAAAGTTACTTTGGCGCACGTCACGGAAGATGGTTCATATACTGAAGTGTCGAGCACCCGTTATCAGGCTTGGCTGGCGAGTTTCAATTCTGTCAGTAGTGCTTTCCAGAGTAACATGCAATCTTTTGCCCAGCGATACAGTCAGGCGAATAGCACATTCGATAATTTGAACAAAGTACTAAGTAGTGTCATTAGCTCGTTAGGAGAAAGTGCCAGAGAGGTACTAAAAGCACTGTCTTAATATTCAACCAACAGACTTATTCAAATCTTTATGGCTTTTAAACCCAGATGTAATAGTGAATTGGTTTTGCCGTATTATAATTTGATGATAAATGCGGGAATACCAGCGTCAGACTTAATGCGTTTAAAAGATTTTACTTATCAATATAATTATTCCATACCGGCGAAAGTTGAGAGAGTGCAAAATCAACCAATGACCGATAAGCAGAGATCTATTTATCAACGCGAACATAGGGTTCGTTATTTTAGAAAAACCCCAGTATATAATGCTGCACCCGTGTATTTTGATAACCCGGCATTCAATGCGTATATGGATGCAACTCGTCCCATACGCCCAGAGCCCAGAGCTAAAGTTACGTGCTCACGCTGTTGGCGTGTGGTGGTAAAACATTTAGAGCGAGTAAGAAATAATATCGTTGTTAATTTAAGAAAAAAAATCAATTGCTGATTATCGTGGGGGAGTTATGACAATTGGAACATCTTTAAATACAAGTCCAGGGTTTGGACGGTATATTCAAGCCGATGTTTATCATCGAATGAATCGAGAACTACCCAAAACGGAGACCGTTACTGATAATATGGTTGGGTGCGCTAACGAAGGTGTTTCACTCGCCGTAAAAAATTTCATCAAGGCGCCTGACAAAGTCGGGTGCGTATATGGGTTAATTCACACACAGTCGCAAGCCGCGCTACCGGAAGACTTACGCAATGCCAATACAACGGTTGAGTGCCGCGAGATATTTAAAAGCATACTGGGTATGCTTGCCACTAAGGCCGATAATTTCACCTCAGCAGAGAGCGGAAGTTATAAAAAATTATGCGACCGTTTTGTTTCTGAAGTTAAAAAAGAGCCTGAGGAGTTCAATGCTAACATTAGTTTGCAAAAAAATATTAAAAATACGACTAAGGACGATAAACAGTTTTGGATAGAAGCCGCGCCGCTGCTTGAAACGTACAGTAAGGACATAGTGGAAGATCTCATCGCGCATATGCTCAATCAGTCGATCAACGCATGGTGTGAATATCACAATGTTACCGATCGCGAATGGGCGTGCTCGAATATCGAACAGATTTTTGATACCAATATTCGCATGTGCTTCAACGTGCTTGATGATGAGATCAGGGGGGTCACCAAGGAGTCGAAATCCGCAGTTCAGGATAAGGCGCCTATCCACGGAGCCTTTATCCGTTTTGGCTATATGAAAATGTTTGATGCTATCGCGTCAATCCCATTATCGCTTCGGCGTCAGACGCCTGCTGGCATGGCAAAGCCAGCCATTTCAGAAAAGGCGGTAGAAACGTCAGGTTCAGCGGGCAACGTTAACGGAGATCACTCGCCAAAAGCATCCTCTTCCCCTGGAAATATCACCGTTTATGGCAGCACTGCGACGGCGACATCGTACGGTGGAAATACGCCCACGACGCCACCTGACCCTTGGAGTTCAATGACCGAAAAACTGCTGGCTTCTGACAAAATCAATACAGATCAACGTTTTTTATTATTGAAAGATCTGATTGCCACGATGGGGGAACAGCGTGATATACCGTCGAGTTTTTTCAATCGCTACCCGTTGCTTAGCCGACTGAATGGCATCAGCACGCAAGATTTACCCGCGTATTCGACGTTGTCGAATGGGAACCGTACCAGATTGGCAGCGGCCCCCTCTCCGGAGACTAACAATGTGGAGTCCACTGCACCCGCGGTTGAGCGTGTACAAACGCCACGCGTTCAGATAAAGCGGCCGCTTTTCACCACAGGTTCTATTGGCTCTGACATATCGACCATGTCACCACCACAATCGCCCCTGGGGGATAATTTCAAGATTGGCACACTGTCGTCCACGAAGAACATTAACCCCTTGGCATCACAGGGGACGTTCCATACCGTCGGAGCTGACCTCTCCAGTGTTATCGTTGATAAAGGGCCTGCGGCAAATGATGCAGAGGAAGCCGGTCGTTCGGAGGGCGCTTCTTTCGCAGGCAATTCCTCGTCCGGCATCAATAAGGAGGATCTGGCTCTGTTGAAACGCTGGCTTGGCGAAGACGTCCAGGAAGATGAAAATGAGAGAGAGAACATCAATAAACTGGTTCTGCGAGAGGAGGGGTTGTACACCCAAACGATAGAGCACTTCCTGGAGAGAGCGTTCCTCGCCGAAGCCGGCACGGAAGAGCGCAGTGATAAGCAGCAAACCTATATCAATGAGTCATTCCGTAAAATGCAATTGCACGAAGATTTCTTCTTACTGAGCCGCAACGCTCAAGCGTTGGTAGATAAATACAGTGAGAAACGTAATTTTCGGGTGTTAACCACCACACCGGGTGTGAGGCGTTCCCTGTCTTCACAGGTGTCACGAGGTTGATGGCGTGATAGGCGAGCGTGATCATGAGCGCCAGGTGAAAGCATTGATTCATCAGGTGAGCGGTATCCCGATTGACCGCATTGGGTTGAATGATAGCGTAATCGTCACATTGGGTCTGGATTCGGTCGAGATGATTGATTTGCTGATGCAACTTGAGACATTCGGGGTGACGATCCCGTCAGTGCAGATCGATGCTGCACTGACGGTGTCCGATATTGTTGAACGTTTTGTCGATGGGGCTGGTCCAGAAAGAGATCACCCCACCTTGTAATCGGCAAGGTGGATATTAAATTGCTTGAGTTTACGCCACAGGGATGTGCGACCAATTTTTAACGATGAGGCCATTTGTGAGGCTTTGCCCCGACAATGCATTGCTGCCTGAATGAGTGCATCCCGCTCCATCTCTTGTAATGAATGAAGATGGAAGCTTGCTTCTCGGGAGGATGCCTCGAGAATGTTTTCACTCAATGGTGCCGGAATGTCTTTGACTTTTATTCGGTTACCGCTGCTATAGCTATAAGCCCGTTCGAGCACATTGCGCAGTTCGCGGTTATTTCCCGGCCAGGCATAGCGCATAAGTAACTGCTGCGCATCTTCAGAAAGCGTCACATGAGCCCCCATCTCGCGGCTCATGATCTTAAGGTAGTGTTTGATCAATGCGGGGATATCTTCGCTGCGCTCCCGCAGGGCAGGCACGTGAATGTCGAACGACTGCAACTCGTACAGCAGGTGGCGGCGAAAGCGGTTTTCCTCAACAAACTGATTGATATCCACATCGGTAGTGGTGATCAGCCTGACATCCAGCGGTACCAACGTCTGGTTGGCTTTGTTAAGCAATCCGGTTTTCAGCAGTTGTAACAGCGCGGTTTGCACTTCCTGAGTCAGGTATTCGACATTCTCTAACAGCAGTGTGCCGCCTTTCGCCAACTCGAATTTGGAAATGACCGGTTTATCGGTATGCGCGTTATTGCCAAGAAATTCGCTTGCCATGGCCTCGCGCGGTATGGCCTGGCAATTGATGGTAATAAAAGGCTTATCCCGACGCTCGCTGGCGTTATGAATGGCCTGTGCCAGATAGGCTTTACCCAGCCCCTCTTCACCATGCAGCAGGACGGAACCACGCCCCTTCGCGGCTTGCTGTGCAAGGCGGACCACACGCCGGATGGCGCTGGAGGTTCCAACGTAATCGAGGTCGTCAAATGTCAGACGGGCATACGCCCCGCCGTGGCGATGCACCAATTCACGAATGTGATCGATAGGGTGCAACAGCGCAATGTAACGGTCGGGGGTATTGGCGATGCCTTTTACGATTTTGAGCGACATTGCCAGTGCGATAAATGCGCCTTGGAACTCGACTGCGGTTTCGAACAGGTAGACATCCCGGTTTTCCGCAATAGCATGAACGATTCGCTGCGGTAAGGTCAGCGTATCCTGGATATTTTTTCCTAACAGCTTCTCACCCTTAACATTGAGCAGGTCGCTGCCATTTTTGTTCAGATAGAGGATGGTGCCTTTATGATCCCAGGCGAGAACGCCTTCTTCAACGCCATCCAGCAAGGCGTGAACCTCACTCAAATGTTGGTTGGATTCCGCCAAAATCATATCTGTGTGCAATTTTGCGCTGATTTGCTGTGCTGTGGAATGCACGAGCGCCAGCGCGGAAACCGTGTCGCTGTCGTTCAGTAGAATCAGCCCAACCGCCCCCATCACCGCGCTGTAGCTGTCGAAAATCGGGGTAGCAAAGCAGGCAAATTGATGCAAATGCTGATTGAAATGCTCATAGCCTTGCAGGCTGACCGGTTCGTGTAACAGCAGTGCCGTCGTGACGGCATTATTGCCCATCATACTTTCGCGCCAGTAAATGCCTTCACCAATGCCCAGAGCCATCAGGCGTTGGCTCATGGCCGGGGAGGCGTGGAAACTCAACGTACACCCGGTTTCATCGGTCAGTAACAAGGCGCATTCCGCAGTGGTGAGATAGGCAAAGATATCCTCCAGTATGGGGGCCGCGATATTGATCATATCGGCACGGTTGCGGCACAGGGACTTGAACGTAATGCCCTTGGCGTAGAGCGGCGTTGACCAATGGTCGTGACGCTGTTGTCGACGGCAACGCAGCCAGGACTCAGTGACATAGGGCTTTAGCGTGAGATGCTCCATGCTGGCAGCATCGGGATACGGTAAGGGGTCCGACGTGATGAAATCGTGCCAGAGGATTTTCAATTCAGTCTGTTTCATCGGTTGCTCCTTTATCGTGTCCCTTTGGGAAATAGGTAACGCATTTATGTTCCATTTTGGAAATATTATGTTGAATCTGTGATGTGCATCGCCAACCGCGCGTAGTGATGTGGAAAATCAAATTCTTGCTTTTAATATATTGAATTAAAACATTTTTATCTTTCACTTCGACAAAGTGTGAGTTGCGGCACAACTTTCGTCACAGTTTGACGGGTATCAAATAACAGGGTGAATAGCGTTATTAATG
The DNA here is from genome assembly GCF_025962695.1 of Candidatus Symbiopectobacterium sp. NZEC135. Taxonomy (NCBI): domain Bacteria; kingdom Pseudomonadati; phylum Pseudomonadota; class Gammaproteobacteria; order Enterobacterales; family Enterobacteriaceae; genus Symbiopectobacterium; species Candidatus Symbiopectobacterium sp. NZEC135. Next base: position 28,095 of record NZ_JAGFPF010000005.1, read on the forward strand.
TTTCATTTTGGTGATTTTTGATATGCAACGATGTTCCTGAATTGAACAAAAAAATATTTTTTACAGCATGGGTTTGGCTTCCTACTCTCATCGTGTTCGTTCCGTCATGTGGGTAATCCCTCAACCGAAAACGAAGGAGACAGCGATGAACGTTTTTCTTGCAGAATTGATTGGCACCATGGTGCTGATACTGCTTGGCAACGGTGTAGTAGCCAACGTAGTGCTAGCGCGAACCAAAGGGGGCAATAGCGGCTGGATCGTTATTACCGCCGGGTGGGGATTTGCAGTCGCAATCGCGGTATATATCACGGGCTGGGTGAGCGGGGCGCATCTCAACCCGGCCGTTACTTTTGGCATGTGGTTGTATGGCAGTATCTCGGGCGCAATGGCTTTAGTTTACGTTGTTGCTCAATGTATCGGTGCTTTTCTCGGCTCGATTCTGGTCTATCTTACTTACAAACGGCACTACGACGTGACTGAAGATGCAGGACTGATCCTGGCGACGTTTTCTACCGGGCCTGCGGTGCGCGACTTTAAGTGGAACCTGGTCACAGAAATTATCGGTACGGCTGTTTTAGTGTTTGGCGTACTGGGGATTTTTAATTCGCATAACGGGATTGCGTCCGGTTTTGGCCCCTTTGCCGTGGGGATTCTGGTGTACAGCATCGGCCTGTCGTTGGGTGGCCCCACGGGCTATGCCATCAACCCGGCGCGTGATTTAGGGCCGAGAATCGCTCATGCCTTGTTACCCATCAAAAATAAAGGCCATTCCGATTGGGAATACGCGTGGGTGCCGATTGTCGGTCCGTTGATCGGTGGTGGTATCGGTGCACTGTGCTACAAGTTTTTACCGGTTTTTGCCTAACGGGCGGTACGCCGCTCACCCATGGAAATCGTCCTTTCCCCAGTGAAAGGGCGGTCATCAAGAGGAAGGGTCATGAAAAAGCTCATCAACAAAGTCGATGATGTTATCAGAGAACAGCTTGAAGGTTTCGCACTCGCCCACCCTGAATTGACGGTGAATACTGAGCCTTTCTATGTGTGCCGCCGTTCGGACAAGCCCAAAGTGGCGCTGATCTCCGGCGGGGGCTCCGGGCATGAGCCGATGCATGCCGGTTTTGTCGGTTTTGGCATGCTGGATGGTGCCTGCCCAGGCCATATTTTTACCTCGCCTACGCCCGATCAAATGTATGAGTGTGCGCAGAAGGTCAGCAACGAAAATGGCGTGTTGCTGCTGATCAAAAACTATACCGGAGATATCCTGAATTTTGAGACCGCCGCAGAACTGCTGCACGGTGAAGGTATCGCCGTGCAGGTGGCTGTCATTGACGATGATGTTGCGGTAAAGGACAGCTTGTACACGGCGGGCCGCCGCGGGGTTGCTACCACGGTGCTGGCAGAGAAACTGTTGGGGGCAGCGGCAGAAGAGGGATATAGCCTGGAACAATGCTCAGCGTTGGCGACGCGTATTGCCGATCAGGGCCGTTCTATTGGCGTTGCGCTCTCCTCGTGCACGGTACCCGCAGCCGGTAAGCCCAGCTTTTCGTTGCCGGAAGATGAAATCGAATTCGGTATTGGTATTCACGGTGAACCGGGCATTCGTCGGGAAAAGTACACCGATGGTGACACCATTGTCAGCGCCATGCTGGATGAAATCCTCGATAACACCCCTTACGTGCGAACGCTGCGCCAATGGGATCGGGAAAAGGGTGAATGGTTTGACGATACCCGCACCACGACGCCACTCAACGCGGGCGACAATGTGATTGTGCTGGTTAACGGACTGGGGGCTACGCCAGCCTCTGAGCTGTACGGTGTTTATCGCAAAGTGGCGGAGATTCTCGCGGCGAAGCACATCAAGATTGCACGTAATCTGATCGGCACCTATTGCAGTGCGATTGATATGCAGGGCGTCTCCATCACGGTGCTGAAAGCGGATGACGAAATGCTCTCGCTCTGGGATTTCCCGGTCAGTACACCCGCGTTGAGATGGAAAATGTAGTTAAGTCAGGCAAGCTGCCGCCGTTGGCGGCAGATCGCGCGCGGAGGCAGGGATAGCCTGCATCCGGCGCTGATGCAGTGAAAGCTGAGGTGCAATGATGGTGGTAACGAAAAGCAAAGTGATCTCCTGGCTGGATGCGGCGGCCGATGTATTTGAGCAACAACAAGAATTTCTCACCGATTTGGATCGTGAAATTGGCGATGCGGATCACGGACTGAACATGAACCGTGGTTTTCGCAAGGTAAAAGAAAAGCTGCCAACGCTGGCGGATAAAGATATCGGCACCATCATGAAGAATACCGGCATGGTGCTGCTTTCTACCATTGGTGGGGCCAGCGGACCGCTGTACGGCACCTTCTTTATCAAAGCGGCAGAGACCGTCATGGCAAAAGAAGAGCTGACGGTAACGGATCTCTACCATATGTATCAGGAAGGGACGGAGCGCATTATTGCTCGCGGCATGGCGCATCCCGGCGATAAAACCATGGTGGATACGCTGAGTGCGATTGTCGCATCGCTGAAAGCCCGGCAGGAAGACCCGCTTTCCTCGGCGCTGGCGGAAACGCTGAAAGCGGCAGAGCAGGGAATGAAAAGCACCATCCCACTGCGTGCGGCGAAAGGTCGTGCCAGCTACCTTGGCGAGCGCGCTATTGGACATCAGGATCCTGGTGCGACATCCAGCTACCTGCTGTTTAAAACGCTCTGTGATGTCGTGGATATGTGATGCCCTGATGACCCGATTGGGTAAGGCTGTAGAAAATGGTCAATATCGTGGTGGTATCTCACAGTAAGCGCTTGGCGGAAGGGGTGGTGGAACTGGCCGCGCAGATGACGCACGGCAGCGTAAAGTTTGCGCTGGCGGCTGGCATTGACGATCCCGATAACCCGATTGGCACCGATCCGATTGCCGTGATGACGGCAATACAGGAGGTGCAAGAGGAGGGGGACGTGCTGGTGATGGTCGATATGGGAAGTGCGATTTTGAGCACCGATCTGGCGTTGGAACTGCTGGGCGAGGCCTATGCGACCCGTGTGCACGTTTGCGCCGCGCCCCTGGTAGAGGGCACGATCGCTGCGGCTGTCATGGCTGCGTCCGGCGGTGATATCCGTCAGGTGATTGCCGAAGCGCATCAGGCACTGGCAGCGAAATATCACCAGTTGAGCCAGGATGATAGGCTTACGGCGGCCCTCTCTCCCGTTGCCTTGACGGAGGAAGTACCACCGTCAACACTCACCTTTTCCTGGCGTGTGGCTAACCCTGCTGGCATTCACGCGCGTCCGGCATCGGCGATTGCCACCTGCCTTAACCGCTACAATGCCGATGTGCAACTGGTGAAAGGTGCACAGACAGTGAACGGAAAAAGTGTCAACAATATCGCGCTCTTGGCGATTAAACGCGGCGATGAAGTCACATTGCACGCGAGCGGCGCGCAGGCGCAACAGGCGATTGATGCCTTTGCCTTGCTGGCGCACGATAATTTTGGCGATCGTTTAGATGCGAAGGACGCCGCGTTGGCGCGTCCCCAGAGACATCCCGTTGGTGAATTGGTAACGGCCACCGTGTGCCGGGTAGAACGGGCGTTGCCCACCGTGACGCCTCGTGTCAGTCAAAGCGCGCAGGCTGAACTTGCTCAATTGGCACAGGCGATTGAGGCTGCCGTGCAAGACTTGGATGCGCTCAGCGCCTTTACCACGCAGCGCCTTTCTGATAAAGAAGCCGGGATTTTTATGGCGCAGCGAATGATGCTGGAGGATGATGAATTGTACGATGCGGTTGCCGAGCGAATGGGGCAAGCTGCGGTGCAGGTTGATGCGCTGTGGCTGACAGTGATTGGCTCGTTGGCGCAGGAGTATCAGGCGATTGAAGATACCTACCTGCGTGAGCGCTATATCGATATCTATGACGTCGGTCTGCGGGTGTTACGGCATTTGAGCCATCAGCCAGATAGTGTGGTCACGCCTTGTCATACACCGATGGCGATCGTCGCCAATATATTGTTGCCTTCCGAAGCGGTGCAGTTGGACCCCGCCTGGATCAAGGGCGTTTATTTCACCGACTGCGGCAGAAACGCTCACGCGGCGATTCTGGCAACGGCGCTGGGCATTCCGGTGTTTATCGACAAGCCGGGCCATACGCGGGTGTTACGTCACGGAGAAACGATCACATTCAATGATGATAGCGGAGAGATTCATCACGCGTGAAGCCGGATGGTGTGGCGTTGCTATCCCATGGGGCGCGGGATAGCAATGGCGAAGCCGGTGGTGTTATTAGCGGCTGGAGATCGCCAACGCCGATCCTGCCAACACAAACACACCACCCGTGGCGCGGTTAAGCAGCGCCATGCGGCGCGGGTTGCTGAACACGCCGGACAGATGGCGTCCGGTGCTGGCATAGAAAAACATGATGCTGAAATCAAACAGTACCCAAGTCAGCGCCAGAATAGCAAACTGGAGCGCATGAGGCTCTGTGGTGCTGATAAAGTTGGGAAACAGCGCGGCAAAAAACAGCAGATCTTTCGGATTGCTAATACCGACTAAAAAACCTTTACGAAACAGCGCAACACGCGTGGGGGACGCATCCAGGTTCACGTGTTCAGGCGTGTGAGCGGCGGCGGCTGAACGCCATGAGGCAATGCCGAGCCAAATCAGGTAGAGCGCGCCGACGATTTTCAGGATCATAAACGCGGTTGTTGAAGCGGCTAATATGGCTCCCAACCCCAGCGCCGAGAGTGACATCAGTACCAACGCGGCGGTCACGCCGCCCAGTACGGTGGCGGCAGCACGTCCACGGCCATAGCGCAAACCGTGCGTCATGCTGATCAACGCTGACGGACCGGGAATTGCAATTAAAACGGTAATCACGCCGACAAAGGCGAGCCAAAGGTGTAACTCCATGTTTTCTCCAACCCAATGCATGTAACGGGCACAAATGCGGCAGCGCGCGCTATATTCTCACATAGCGCACGCGCTGCCCAAAAAGAATTTATACCCGTCATACTTCACATTGCAGGTGTGTTGGCTACGTTCAGTCACCCGAATCACTTACTTGAGTAAGCTCATCGGGATGAATGAATCTCATCCCTGAGATTCACCCTACGGGCCAGCGCAGGCGCTGTTCAAATCTGTTCCAGACAGATTTGTCCTTCACTTGCCGCGTTACGAGACTCATAAATGAGCCTCGCCCTGGCGGGCCAGCGCAAGCGCTGTTCAAAACGTAAACGTTTTGTCCTGCAACGCGAATTATTTAGGGTATAGAAGATATATCTGTGGTGTCTAACGCACGAGAGTGACAAGTCGTTTAACCAGTGGGCCTTTGATCGCCATATCCAGCGTCATCAGCGCCAGTCCTTTCGCCAGTGAACGCGTATAGCGATGAAGCGATCTGTCGATGTAGGTTTGGTTTCTGGCAACGGAAAGCCACCCAGCCGGCTCAATGTGTGCCAACAGCGTATCGCCAGACAGGATCTTGCTGTCAAAACAGATCGCAACAGAACCCGCATAATGCCGATGTGTAATCTCCTGCACGCCCGCGATGTGTCGCAGTTGCGCAATGGTCTCGGTGACGCGTTCCGGGTTGCGCTGAATATATTCGGAGCGAATTCGAATGCGATTCTGAGTTTGATGCAGATAGGGAGACATGTCGCCGCGACTCGTAGGGATTAGAATGATAACAATTTACATTATCGTAGTGAGAGTGTCTATCACCTCTGTTTGTCGCACGAATTGATAAAAAACAAACAACCTGCAATTAACCGTATAAATCTTAAGTGGTTCTTCTAACGTTACGTTATTGTGACGCTGTCTTCGCGCAAAAAATTTACATTCCTGACGTGGTGGCAGGGGCAACCTTGTCTCCTTGTGTTATGCGCACGGCATGGGTTGATGTCGCATGAGCGTGCTGCGGCATTGATGTTGGTAGGCAAAGGGAGGCTGTAGTCACCGTTATGGCGGCAGATGATTTGCAGAGTTTGATGGCGTTACGCCGTTTTGTCACGGTAGCGCACCATATTCCGGGGCGAATTCGCCTCAGTTTTACCAATCGTTTGGTTTCTGCACTTAGCCAAAGCAGGTTGGCTGCGCTGCAATCGCTGTGTCACCCCGAGGGGTGCCTGAAATCGTGCAGCATTAATACCGCAACCGGTAGCGTGGTACTGGAATATTGCGCCAGCACCCTTTCCCCCACGCTGCTGACGCATCTGTTTGGTCACGACGATCAGGCGGCGCAACAGGCGCTGACGCAAATTCAGGCCGTGCTCTCCCAATAAACCAAGTCAAGAGAGGGTCGTTATGAGTAATGATAATAATCCTGTGAATCAGGCTCCCTATTTCCCACCTTATGGCTATCCCTATTACGTGCCACTGGGTGATCCTGCCGCGCAAGGGGCTTTTCCACCACCGCCCGGATGGCCGCCGCAGCCAGCATGGTATCCGCAGATGGCGCCGGGTGCGGTGCCTCCGGGGTATTTACCGCCTGGCTATCCGCTGCCTGGGTATCCGTTTCCTGGAAATGCCGTGCCGCAAGGTGCCCATCATCACGGTCATCATGCCGCACCGGGTATGGATTGGAGCGCGCATGCGCAAGGTGTGGTTGAGAATGTGATGGGAGAACAGGCTGGGCTGTTGAAAAGCCTGATCGGCACCATTGGCGCGGATGACAAGGAGTTTTGGAAAGGCGCCATGATTGGGGCGGCGGTCACGCTGCTACTGACCAATGAGAGTGTGCGCCAGACGCTGACACAGACACTGGCAAGCGCGGGCGATCTGCTAAAAACCGGCGGCGATAAGGTCAAATCCTCAGTCACCAGCGGTGCTGAAAGTGTGAAAGAGAGTGTGGCGGCGGGCAGCACCATTTTTCGCGACACGGTGAAGGCAGGCAAGGCGGAATTTCAGGCCTCGGTAGAGCGCCAGCGTGCGACGGCTTCCGCGCCTGAGGAGTCGCCGAATGAGCAACAACCGTGACGCGCTAAGCCCCATCAGTCGTGCGGTCGTAGCGGGAGCGCTGGTAGGCACCACCAGTTCGTGTATCGAACAGTGGCGGCGTTATCAGCTCGGTGAAACCACGCTGAATGAAAGCGCCGTCAAGGTGGCAAGTGATGCTGCCAAAGCGGGCGTGGTGAGCGGCACGGTAATGGCTGTTGCCAGCGCCAGCGCAGGGCGGCCATTGCTGACCTGGTTGACATTGGCGAGCGCCGGTATTGCCAGCCTTTATGTGCTGGATGCCATGCAGCGGCGTGAATCGTTACCGGACCAACCCCAAGAAGGAGTGCAGGAATGAACCCTCCCAACATGCCTTATGTCTACGCTTATCGGTTGCCGAACGGACAGGTCGCCTATGCCAGTTACCCGTCTGTCACGCCCCCGACGCCTTATCGTCAGGCAAACAGCAAAACCCATTTTGTCACTGGCGTAATAGCCGGTGCTGCCATTGCCTATTTACTGACCAATCCACAGGTGCAACAAGGGGTTGCTACCACAGCGAAAAAAGCGTGGGGCACCGTGCGTGGCGAAGTCGAGGAATTGAAAGAGCGGCTGGCGGATCTCCAGGCTGAGCTGGATTACTACCGTCAGCAGGAGAATGATGCGTCGTGATGCCTGAACGGGAGGTCACTCTTGCACCGGGGATTCGAATCAAGCATCGCTTGCCTGGGCGTTTGCGACTGAGCATGACATTGCTGGTGCGTTTCCCTGACGGAGCTAACTGGCTGCGCCACCAACTGTTGGCGTTACTGGGCGTGACGCGGGTACGCCTGCGCCCGGCAATTGGCTCGGTGGTGATTGAGTACCATCCGGATCAGACCGACGAACCCACGCTGTTGACACAGGTAGCTGGCATTGACTGGCAGCAGCGTACCGAGAGCGAGCATGAACCGGAGTATTGCGGTGGCGATAATCTGCTCAATGCGGGGGGCTTGCTGTTGGCGCAGTGCCTGCCTCGGCGCTGGGCGACGCTGCCAACGCTGTTGCTGACCGGGGAAACGCTGGCGGAAGGCGTTGCCTCGTTGACGCGGCGCGAGCTGAACGTTGAGGTGCTCGATGCACTGGCGGTTGGGCTTTCCGTGCTGCGCGGTGATAACCGCACCGCGATGCTGACGCAAACGCTGCTGACGATGGGCGAGTACATGGAACAGGAGACCAGCCGTCATTCCGATGCGTTGCTGGCCAGCCTGTTACGACCGCAGGAACACCGCGTGTGGGTTGAACGCGCAGGCGAGCGCTGTCAAATGCTGTCGTCTGCGCTGACCGTTGGCGACGTGATGCTGCTTGGGCCCGGCGATACCATCCCGGCGGACGGCAAGGTGTTGCGCGGTGTCGGCCTGATTAATCAGGCCTCCATGACCGGAGAAAGCGTACCGGTTCGGCGCGAGAAGGGCGCCTGGCTGTACGCAGGTACTCAGGTGCAGGAAGGCAATATTGCGGTACAGGCCGAGCGGGTAGGGGAAGATTCCTCGATTGCCAATATTCGCCGTTTTATCAGCGAATCGTTAAGCCAGCAAAGCGAAACGCAGAAAGTGACACAGGCGATGGCCGACCGGCGCGTGGCGATCACGCTCGGCGTGGGCGGGGCGGTGTTTGCCCTGACCCAGGATTGGCGACGTCTGGCATCGGTGTTTTTGGTGGATTATGCCTGTGCGCTGAAGCTAAGCACGCCGATCGCGTTTAAATCCATCATGTACCGCGCGGCGCAGAGCGGCTTACTGCTGAAAGGCGGGCGGGCGATTGAACAACTCGCCGCGGTCGATACGGTGGTGTTCGACAAAACCGGCACCTTGACGCACGGTGATATGCAAGTGACGGAAGTGGTCAGTTTCGATCCTGAGCGAGCCTGGGCGGAGCGTCTGCTGGCGATAGCAGCCTCTGTTGAAGAACACAGTAACCACCCATTGGCGAAAGCGGTAGTTGCGTCGGCGCATCACCATGCGTTGCCCCACATCAACCACGGTGAAGTGGAGTATGTGATTGCTCATGGCCTGCTGTGTGAGCTGGATGGTCATCGCATGGCGATAGGCAGTCGCCATTTTCTGGAAGCGCACTATCAGGTTGTGTTCTCGCCGTATGAGGCCGAGATTACCGCATTGGCTCAGCAGGGGTGCCATTTGCTGTTCATCAGCCTTGATGAGCGGTTGGTTGGCATGATTGGCTTGCAGGATAATGTGCGGGCGGAAGCACACGAGGTGATCGCACAACTGCGCCAATCGGGGATCGATCGCATCGTGTTACTGACCGGCGATCGCGTTGAAAAGGCGCAGCAACTGGCTAATGTATTAGCGATGGACGAATGCGTAGCTGAGTGTACGCCAGAGAGTAAGGTAGATGTGGTTCAGGCACTGCAACAGCAGGGTCGCAACGTGTTGTTTATCGGTGATGGGGTAAATGATGCCCCGGTGTTGGCACAGGCGGATGTCGGTCTGGCCATGAATCAGAGCACCGAGCTGGCGCAGCAGGCGGCGGATGCGGTGTTGATGCAGGACAATCTGCACGGCGTTGTGCTGGCGCGCGAACTGGCGCTGGAAGCGATGAAGCTGGTGCACAGCAACATCGCCCTGACCGAATGGGTCAATAGCGGCATCATGTTGACGGCGGCGTTGGGCGGGTTATCTCCCGGCGGCAGCGCCCTGCTGCACAATGGCACCACCCTTGCGGTATTGCTGCGTGCGCTGGCGGCTCGGCGAACGCATGTGACGTGTTAAAGCGAGAACGGCGGCAACTGACGGAACGTACTCTGTAAGCCTTCCGACCAGGCTTTGCGAATGGTGGCGAAGTAGGGGTCATCCTCAGTAACACGGCGCTGACCGCTGTCATCAAAGCTGTCAGCCCGGTAGATCATTACATCCAGCGGCAGCCCGACGGACAGGTTGCTGCGCAGCGTGGAATCTATCGAGATCAGCGCGCAGCACATCGCTTGCTCGAGCGTGGTTTCTCGGGTTAATACCCGGTCGATGATCGGTTTGCCGTATTTGCTTTCGCCGATCTGGAAGTAAGGCGTGTCGCGCGTTGCCTCGATAAAATTGCCTTCAGGGTAGATATGAAACAGGCGGGGGGCTTCTCCAGCAATTTGCCCCCCTAACAGCAGGTTGCAGCCAAAATTGGTGGTGCTGGCATGTTGTTGCATACGACTGTCACGATCGATGACTTCGCGCAAGGTGGCCCCGACCAGCGTCGCCGCATCGTACAGGGTTGCCACTTGCAACAGGTTAGGCTCGCTGTCACTGCGCATGCGCGTTTCCAGCAGGCTGACAATGCTTTGTGTGGTGGCCAGGTTCCCGGCGGACTGTAACACCAGCACCCGATCGTCGGCACGGTGAATCACATGCAGTTTTTTAAACGTTGCAATATGATCCACCCCGGCATTGGTACGGGAATCCGAGGCGAATACCAGCCCGTCCGACAGGCACATGGCCACACAGTAAGTCATAATCCGATCATCTCATGGTTATTGCTGCTGCGCCTGTTGTGAAAAGCGCCGCACTTCAGCTTCAGAAAACAGCATTTCGCTTCCGCCACCCAGACGACTGCCGCGTATCGGGCAGGCATCCAGATAGTCCAACCCGGTTGCCAGACGCAAATGCTGCGTCAGGCTGCGCGAGTTATTAGTGATATCAAAACTCAGCCAGCGCCCATTCAGCCACACTTCCGCCCAGGCATGCATCGCCACATGGCGCGAATCCGGGCTGTGAACGTAACCGCTGACATAGCGCGCCGGCAGGTGCAGGCTGCGACAGCAGGCCAGAAACACATGGGTGTGATCCTGACAGACTCCCTGCCCGCGTGTAAAGGCCTGTGCCGCGCTATCTTGCACCTGCGTTGCACCGGGCGTGTAGGGCATGCTGACCAACAGTGCCGCCATCAGCGCATTCAAGCTCTCTTCCGCCGCATCTGGCCGGTAATAGCGCTGCGCAAACGCGCGAATCGGCGCATCGGCCTGCGTCAGCGGCGTGTTGCGCAGGAACACTAACGGTGATAGCAACTCATCCTCTGGCTCACTCTCATCGTTATCGGCAATGTCTACCACTCCCTGAGCGTGAATGACGATTTCCTGATGCGGATGATCCAAGGTCAGCACATGCAACACGTTGCCCCAGGTGTCGGTGGTGGCGACCGCAGAGCCATCAGACAGCGTCAGTGACCATGAGGCCACGCGCTGGCGAGCGGAGTCACGCGGCGTCAAACGCAGATACTGGGTGCTGAATTTCACTTGCTCATCATAGCGATAGCGCGTGAGATGATTAATGGTCAGTTTCATACCGTCTCCAGATAGGTTTGTCGCACGCTGTCAGCCAGCGCGTTGATGCGGGCCAGCAGCCCAGAGAGATACACCTGCATGTCCGATTGCGCCAAATCCTCCCGCGTACTGAAGCGCAGATCGACGTTCAACTGGTGTGCCAGCCGCAGGGGCAGGTGAGAGCGGGTGTTAGCGATCTGCTCCAACTGACCGACAACGTCTTCGATGCAGGCGCGCAGCGAGCGCGGCACATCGTTACGCAGGATCAGCAATTCAGCCACCGTATCGCGCGTGACCGGCTGGCGATAGATGCTGTTATAGGCCTCGCGCGCGCTGACCGCGCGCAGCAGCGTATCCAGCCGATAATATTCACGCACCGGATCGGTGTCGTTATTCAACTGCTGATCTTTGAGCAGCAGCAGTTGTGTGGTGGCGAACGCCCGCTCGATCAGCGTGCCGATACGGATAAAACACAGCGCATCGTTACGCAGCAAGGTGCCGAACACCGCGCCGCGAAACAGATGGGCGCGATCTTTTACCCAGTCAAAGAAGGCGTCGATCCCAACTTCTTCCACCCCCTTTTGCCGCAGCGTGCGCAATTGAATGCGCGTGGTGTTGATGCACTCCCACACCTCCGCGGAGAGGCTGCCGCGCACTGCGTGGGCGTTGTTCCAGGCCATCTCGACGCAACTGTAGATGCTGCTGGGGTTATCGCTGTCGAGGGCAAAAAAGTTGATCAGGTTCGCCATGGAAAACTGCGGATAACGCGCCTGAAACAGATCGTGGGTCAACGAGAGGTTGAGCGGCAGCGCCAGATCGCGCTGCTGCTGACTGTGGCGCGGCACCATCGACAGCTTGTAGGTGACATCGAGCACGCGGGCGAAACTTTCCGCACGCTCCAGATAACGCGCCATCCAAAACAGTTCACTGGCTGTGCGGCTTAGCATGATTCGTCATCCTCCATTACCCAGGTGTCCTTGGTGCCACCGCCTTGCGAAGAGTTCACCACCAGCGAGCCTTCGGTGAGCGCCACTCGCGTTAACCCGCCGGGCACCAGGCGGATCTCCTGACCGTAGAGCACAAACGGACGCAGATCGATATGGCGCGGGGCCAGTCCTTGCTCCACAAAGGTTGGGCAGGTGGAGAGCGCCAGCGTCTCCTGCCCGATGTAGTTCGCCGGGTTAGCCAACAAGCGCTGGCGGAATTCCTCTATTTCGGCGCGACTGGCGCGCGGTCCTACCAGCATGCCGTAGCCGCCTGCACCGTGGACCTCCTTCACCACCATCTGATCCAGATTATCCAACACGAAGCGCAAATCCTCTGGTTTACGGCACTGCCAGGTCGGGATGTTGTTCAAGAGCGGTTCTTCGCTCAGATAGAAACGGATCATGTCCGGTACGTAAGGGTAGATGGATTTATCATCGGCCACGCCGGTGCCGATCGCGTTGGCGAGCACTACGCCGCCCGCGCGATACACCGACAGCAAACCCGGCACGCCGAGCATGGAGTCCGCGCGGAACGCCAGCGGATCGAGAAAGGCATCATCAATGCGGCGATAGATAACATCCACCTTGCGCGGCCCTTCGGTGGTGCGCATGTAAACTGCCCCTTCCTTGATAAACAGGTCGGCGCTTTCAACCAGCTCTACCCCCATTTGCTGGGCCAAAAAGCTGTGTTCAAAGTAAGCGCTGTTGAAACGTCCCGGCGTCATTACCACCACGCAGGGATCGTCCACCGGTGAGCTTTCGCGCAGGGTTTGCAGCAGGTAGCTGGGGTAGCGCTCTACCGGCGCGATATGTTGCTGGGCGAACATATCTGGATAGAGGCGCATCATCATCTTGCGGTTTTCCAGCATGTAAGAGACGCCGGACGGCGTGCGCAGGTTATCCTCCAGCACGTAATACTCACCGTCACTGTTGCGCACCATATCGATGCCAGTGATATGCGCATAAATCTGATTGGGTAGGGTGATGCCCTGCATGCAGGGTTGGAATTGCTCGTTTGCCAGCACCTGTTCGGCGGGAATAATACCCGCTTTGAGGATGTGTTGATCGTGATAGATATCATGCAGAAAGGCATTCAGTGCCTTGACGCGTTGACGAATGCCGCTATCCAGTTTACGCCACTCCGCCGCCGGAATAATGCGCGGCACACTGTCAAACGGGATTAACCGTTCAGTACCCTCATCGTCGCCGTAGACGTTGAAGGTGATCCCCACCCGATGAAACAGCAGTTCTGCCTGTTCCTTCTTCTGCCGCACCGATTGCTGATCGGTGCGTTGCAGCCAGCGCCACCATGGATCGTAATGCTGCCGCTGCCGTCCCTCTGCCGTGAGCATTTCATCGTAATAAGGTCCACTAGGAAGCGTTATTTTTATCATTGGCATCTCCGGGCATGACGCAATAAGAAGATAATGGTTGCCATGCATAAAAAATGCCAAATAACGTCATCGTGTTTTTTGAGAGTGCAGTCGCGGCGCTTTGCACGCTATTGAGTCAGGAATGCACAGCCAGAGCGCATTTGCGCCAGACGGTAGTGCGTTAAACCGTGGTGGTTTTGTCTCAACGTGGTGCGCATTGCCTTATCGCTGTGCAGGGCTGCGCCATGGGGTTGCAGGGCGTTTGGCTGTACGCTGTGAGAGAAATAGCGTAAAATAGTGACAATGCATCACCTTTGCTTATGATTTTGTTATTTATTTTACCTTTTTATTGAATTTTCAGGAGTCATGCCGTGTCAACCTTACCAAATTGTCCAAAATGCGACTCAGCCTTCACCTGGCAGGCCGATGAACAGCTCAATTGTCCGGAGTGCGGCCACGAGTGGTCCATGAATGCGGAAACCGCTGACGACGACGGGCTGGTGGTGCGTGATGCCAATGGCAACCTGTTGGCTGATGGCGACAGCGTGACGGTTATCAAGGACCTGAAAGTGAAGGGCAGCTCTTCGACGTTGAAGATCGGTACCAAAGTGAAAGGTATCCGTCTGGTGGAAGGTGACCATAACATCGATTGCAAAATTGATGGTTTTGGCCCGATGAAGCTGAAATCCGAGTTTGTGAAGAAAAGCTGAGTTTTTTCGCTGCGCGCCGCGTTTGCTGCGGCGCGAGTGCTTCCCCTGCAAGTTTTCCCTGAGCCTCCCTCAATAAATCCCCTATCGCGCTTTTGCCGGGCTATGCGTATTTTTCTGTTACCCCTCGGAATCAGCGACACATAAGGATAAGGGATGGTGACGATACTCTGCGTATTTTTGTTAGCGGGCATGATTAAAGGCATTGTCGGCCTCGGCTTGCCGACGGTTGCCATGGGACTTCTGGCGTTAACCATGCCACCGACAAGCGCTGCTGCGCTGCTGCTGATCCCCTCTTTCGTCACTAACCTGTGGCAACTGCTGGCTGGCCCGGCATTTTTATTGCTGGCGCGGCGTCTTAGCAGCTTTCTGGTTGCGATACTGATCGGGACGCTGTGGAGCGGTGTTCCCACGTTGGCAGAGGCGTCGCCATGGGCCCCGGTTTTCCTGGGAGGAATGCTGGTGGTTTATGGCCTGTGGGGGCTGATTGCACGCCGCCTGCCTGCTCCCGGTCGCCATGAAGTCTGGCTCTCTCCCATTATGGGCTATATCACTGGAATGATTACGGCGGCCACCGGTGTGTTTGTGATACCGGCGGTGCCCTATTTGCAATGTCTGGCATTAAAGAAAGATGATCTGGTGCAGGCGCTCGGGCTGGCGTTTACGGTTTCAACGCTTGGGCTGGCACTGTCGTTAGCGCAGGGCGGCGGTTTGCCTGCCTTGAATCTGTCGTTGTCGTTGCTGGCACTGATCCCGGCGCTGCTCGGTATGATTCTGGGTCAACGCGTGCGAAAATACATTGGTGAAACGCTATTTCGTCGCTGTTTCTTTCTTGGATTGATCGCGCTGGGGGGCACCATGATGCTCGGCGTCGGGGGCTGATGCTTGCCTGTCACTGATGTGCTCGACAAATTCCTGAAGGTAGCCTGGCAGCGCGCTGAACTGACGCGCGCACAGCAACAAGCGGCGCTGCGCCCAGGCGTCGCTGAGCGCAATGGCGCGTATCTGCTGCGTGTCCGTTTGCGCCAGGGCTTTTTCCGGCATAATCCCGATGCCGATACCGTGCTGGATTAACCCGATCAATGCGGGGAAATCATTCAAACGCACCCGGTAGTTAAGGCGCTTGCCGCGCTGGCGCGCATGGTGGTCGATATGCTCTTGCAACGCGCTGCCTTGGTTCAAACCGACAAACTCCGCGTCCAACAGGGCTTCAAACGCCAGCACCGTCGAGGTGGCCCACGGCGACGTAACAGCCGTTACCACCACCAGCGGGTCCAAACAAAATTCACGCGTTTCCAGGCCCTGCAAAGGCACTGAGTCGGCAACGATACCGACTTCCGCGCGCTGATTGTTAATCGCGTCCACAATCTCGTGGCTGGGCTTTTCGCTGACGTTCAGGGAAATATGCGGGTGAGTGATCAGATAGTCACTTAAGCGTGACGGGAGATGCAGGCTTAGCGCTGATGCGTTGCAGAGCAGGGCGATATGCCCGCGCAACCCGTTGCCAAACTGCTGCAACTCGCTTTGCATATGATCGCGCTGCTGCAATAGTGTATTGGCATGGCGAGCCAGTGCAAAGCCCGCTTCGGTGAGCGTCACGCCGTTACTGACGCGGGTCAGCAATGCCACGCCAAGTGCCTCTTCCATGCCGCGAATGCGCTCGCTGGCGGCCTGAAGCGTCAGGTGCGAACGGGCGGCGCCCGCCGTGATGCTGCCCGCTTGTTGCACGTGAAGAAACAAACGTAAGTCGGTGAAATCAAAACGCATGGTTTATCCTGAGCATAGGTTAGGCCAGATAGCGCCGGAACCAGGCCAGGGTGCGTTCCCACGCCAGATCGGCGGCAGCCTTGTCATAGCGTGGGGTAGAGTCATTGTGAAAGCCGTGGTTGGTGTTAGGGTAAATATGTGCCTGATACACCTTTTTCCCGGCAATCAGCGCGTTTTCATAGGCGGGCCAGCCTTCGTTAATACGTTCATCGCGTTCGGCGTAGTGGATCAGTAGTGGAGCCTTGATGCGCTCAACGTCTTCCGGTTTAGGCTGGCGACCATAGAAAGGCACTGCGGCGGCCAACTCGGGGTAGGCAACTGCCGCCGCATTGGCGACGCCGCCGCCGTAGCAGAAACCGGTGATACCCACTTTACCGGTGCTGTCTGGGTGCTTGAGCATAAATTCGATAGCGGCGAAAAAGTCATTCATCAGTTTCGTGGGATCGACCTTCTGTTGCAGTTCCCGCCCTTTTTCGTCATTGCCGGGATAACCACCGACGCTGCTGAGCCCGTCAGGGGCTAACGCGATAAAACCGGCTTTTGCCAGCCGTCGCGCAACGTCTTCGATATAGGGATTGAGGCCGCGATTTTCGTGCACCACCACCACTGCGGGTACTGGGCCGGTCAGGTTGGCGGGTTTCACCAGATACCCACGCACGCTACCGTGCCCATTGGGGGACGGATAGGTGATGTATTCAGGGAGGATATCCGGGTCAGTGAACTCGACCTGCTGCGCCAACGCATAGTTAGGGCTAAGCAGTGACAACAGCGTCATGGCGGTCAGGCCACCCACCGCATATTTGCCTGCGCGTTCCAGAAACTCCCGCTTGGTGAGTTTCCCATGCGCATAGTAGTCATACAGTTCGAGCAGTTCAGGCTGGAAATCTTGTGCAGTAAGACGTGGCATGGCGATACGCTCTCCTTTGGCAACCCATCCAACACGGGCTCTCATCACTGTAGCAAAAGTGATTGCGCGCCGCGCTAATGTGCTCTGGCGTTCCTCGCCATCTTTACCTTTTTTTACGTTGGAGAACGTGACACCTCTCAGCGAAACATCACACGATTACGCCCTTGCTGCTTGGCTTCATACAGCGCCGCATCGGCGGCGTTATACAGGGTATCAAATCCGGTAGCCGCCGGGGCCCAGCTGACGCCAAAGCTGGCAGTCACCGGATAAGCGGGCAGCGCTGCCAGGTGTGAGCGGTTCAGATCGGCGTGGATGCGCTGCGCATACAGGACCGCCTGTTGCAGAGCAACGTTATCCAGCAAAATCGTGAACTCTTCTCCGCCCACACGCCCAATGCTGCCGACACCGCCCAGCGCATGGCGCACGCGGGTGATCAGATCGCAGATCACAGCATCGCCGGTGGGGTGACCAAAGTTGTCGTTCACCCGCTTAAAGTGGTCGATATCCAACACAATCAGCGAGGCCTGACGTTGCGTCAGCACCGTAGTGATGATGTCGATAATGGCGCCGCGGTTGTAGACGTCCGTGAGCGGGTCGTGTGTCGCTTTGTAGGCCAGTTCATCGGCCAGTTGATGGAGCTGATGGTTTAAGCGCGTCAATTCTCGCTCCGCCCGATCGCTACGCGAGATGAGTCGATGGGATTCACGCACCAGACGCTGATAGTGCTCGGTCAGTGCCAGCAAACTGTCCCGGTAGACTTCCGCGGGCCGATCAGGTTGCGAAGCTACGTTGCGCGCGGCGAGCAGGATGTCATATTCCGGGGTGAACAGCTCAAAGGTGCTCATGATTACTCCATGATATGGCTGTGAAAATCCAACGCGGGGAAGTCGATATGCAACTCTTCGCCAAACTCCTGTGCGATATCATCCTCACAATCGTGATACCAGTGCAGGGCGATGGCGAGCGTATCCTGCGCCGCCAGGTGCAGCACATTGAGCAGGCTGAACAGCATCTTGGTGCTGGAGCTGTTGAAGTAGCTCAGCGAAATGTGCACTTCTATCTCGGTGGCGGGCGCATCATCGCGGTGCGATAGCTCAGTTAGGTAGGCTTCCACCCTCTCAATCAGCGGCCGGTAAAACGCGGCGGCGTTCTCTGGGTAAGATTCGCCAGAAAGGGATAACCGATGTGAGTCGAAATAAAAATCAACGCTGGGGGTGGATGCTGTCCCGGCGAGATGAACATTATCGATGCGAGTTATATTTATCATTTCAGATGATCGCCTTCAGATAAAACGTGGATAACCCCGTTGATTCATCTGATTGAAAGGTGAATTGCAACGGTTCGCTGGCGTCTCGCGCCACGGTTAACAGCCCGATATCCGCACCTTTGCTCCATGCGGGGGCTTCCTGACGCAGCGAGGCTTTGTAGGCTACTTTGATTTCGTCTGCCGTCATGGCCCGCAGCGGTTCCAGCCGTACCCGCAGTTTCTCCATATCCTCGGGATGCACCGGATTGGCGCACCACAGGAAATACTTTCCATCTTCCCACCCCAGGCAGACGGAACCCTGTCGTGCTTCCTGCTGCTGATCGGGTGTGGTTAACGGCAATGCGGAGTAACGGGTGATGTTTTGGCCCATTTCAATAAAGCTGGAGAACAATTTGCGCCGCACCGGGGAGGGTACTTCGGTTTTCTCAAGCTGGAGGCGTAGCGTTTCCGCCAGTGAACTGATGATGCTTTGCGAGAAGTAGCCGATATAGTAGAGCGAGATATCACGCGTCGCGCCGGTGTGAAACAGCGCGCCCTGTGGGGATGCGTACTCTCCTGGCGCATCGCCGGGAAAGGTGGAAGGTGAGGTGCCGTGGTGTTGAATAGCCATGGTCATGGTCGCCTGGTTGTCATTACTGTCTAAAGCCCCAAAAGGTCAGGTCGTCCCGTCTGGGCTGCTGACCCTGGTAGCGTTGATGCTCTTGTTGTAATTGTTGGGCCAATGCGGACATCGGTAACGCGCGGTGACGCAGCAATGCTGCCTGAAGCCGACGTTTACCAAACATGATGCGCCGCTCACCGCCAACCTGATCGGTTAATCCATCCGTGGTAGTGAAAAACAGGTCTTGATCTGCCAGGGTTAACCGATGGTTCGTCCAGGCATAATCGTAGGGGGTATCGGTGTAGCCGACGCCCATGCGATCGGCAGCCAGCGGGCGTACCTCGTTATCGCTTTTTGCCAGCATAAATGCTGCCATGCGCGCGCTGGCCCAGGTCAGGACGCGTGAGGCCGTGTTCATGTGTGCGGCAATAATGTCACAACCATCATTTGAGCTGCTGTCACCGTTCTGCTGTTGTCCCAGCGTGTTTTTGATATAGCGATTGATCAGTTGCAGCAGTTGCGCCGGATCGTCGGGAGGGCAGGTCACCAGCGCGTGCTCCAACGCCGAGGCAAAGATCAGGGTCATAAAGGCGCCGGGGACGCCGTGACCGGTACAATCGATCACCACCGCCAGCCAGCCATCAGCCGTGGTTTTAAAGGCGTAACAATCACCCCCCACGCAGTCGCGCGGTTGCCATGCCAGACACCAGTCGTTCAGTGTGGTCGACATGGTTTGCGAAGAGGTGGACATCATCGCCTGCTGGATGATGCTGGCGTACTCGATACTTTGCATCACCTGCTGGTGTTGTTGCAGATGCATGTCCGACACCGCTTTGATCAGGTCGATGCCTAACCCAATACCCAGATAGGTGCCCTCGCGGGTGATGATAAAACCATCGGTAAGCGATTTATCGCCGGAAATTACCGTTTGATCGGCAACGGTATTCAGTGAGGCGTTGGCATCGACAATCAGCGGGTTTTTGTCCATGAAAGCGATGCAGCTTTTTTTGTCATACAGCTCACGATAGAACGGGCGTGACATTTGCGACAAAAAAATGTGACGGTTGATAAGCCCGAATGGCCTGCCTTTTTCTACCACCGGCAAGCTCACTAATTCTTTGTATTTATTGAAAAGTTGCAAGACCGTAGCGTTATCCGTTTCGGGGCTGACCTCGGGCGTAGCAATGCATAAGTCGGCGGCCGTGGGAGCGCCTCGGTAGGATCTGTTCAGCGATAATTCGGGTGTGGCGTCCATTGGGTCACTATCAGTCCAGTGTGGGGGGGAACCATATTCCCCTCACACTTTACCCGGTATTAATGACGCTATTGTGACGCCGGTTGTTTTGTCACGATCACGGTGCGGCGCTAACCGTGCCTTCGCTGTTCAATACGCTTGCCATGACCTGATTTTGCCAGTCGAAATAGGGGTTAAAGGTTAAACGAATATGCGTTTTTCCCGGCTCCTGGTAGCCCCAGTCGGAATACCACACGTCCTCCCTTTTCTTGCAGTCGTTGGCGGCGGGCGTGGCGGGGCCGTTAGAACATAAACGCAAACTCCCTGTTCGACCATAGAGGGGGTTATCGGGGGAAAACAGCACCGACATGTGTGAAAACTGGCTGATGCGCCATTCCGGCAGGCGATCGGCACGTACCAGCACGCGATCGGATACCGGCTGTGCCGGGGGGGTACCGTACCATATGACGCGGCTGGCCGGGTTGGGGAACGCCTTGTCAAACTGTGCCAACATGGCGGCGGTGTCGAGCACTGAATCGTGCTGCGCCAGCACCATCAGCACCGGCTTGTCATAGGGACTTTTTGCCAGCAGGTGGCGCACGTTGGCGCTGGAGTAATAAAACTGTGCGAAACCGTTGGTGGGGACGCGCAGGTAACGCGTCGCAATCTGCTGCGGCTGCCCCGGTCGCGGCGGGCGCAGCCAGTCGGTCACGGAGGCCAGCAGCGGAGCCAGAAAATCGAGCGGTTCATCAGAGCGGATGGCGGGTGAAAACAGTACCAGTCCCTGAATTTCCGGATGCTGTAAGGCATATTCCAACACCAGATTGCCCCCCGTCGAGAAACCGCCCAGGTAGACCTCGCCCACGTCGTTATGCAGCAAAGCGGCCTGCTCAGCGACTACGCGCCGCCAGTCTTCCACGGAAACCGGCATCAGGTCAGCGGGTTGTGTGCCATGGCCGGGGAGCAGCACGGTGCGCACCAGAAAGCCTCGCTGCGTCAGCGCCGGAATGATATCAGTGAACGACCCGGGGGAATCCCCCAAACCGTGTACCAGCAATATGCCTTTGCGCACGGTGCCTGTCGGTCGGGTTTCCGACGGGGTATTCCAGGTTAATTCCAACGCTTTATCCAGCGTTTGAAAACGCCGATGCTCCTCAACCCAGCGCGTGGTTTCCTGCTGATAGCGGGCAAACGTGGGTTGACCTAACGGGGTGATCTGCGGTGGTGTATGGCTACAGGCGCTTAAAAACGCCAGCAGCATCAACATACACAGGCCACGCCAGTGGCGTGAGAGAGAGAAAGGCGCAGAGCGCATCAATGCCATCGATAAATCCATGGTTGTCCGATGAGAATTGTTGTCCGGTGAAAATGGTTGTTTTGCCAAATAAGCGCACAGCAGTACCGAATGGATAATAGAGAATGGCGGATTTTTCGGCAATGGATTTGCCGTTGCTTTCAACAGTGGTCAACCGCTGTGGTAAGCGGTCAGCTACCTTGGCGTGCTCTGCACTCCGGCGGATGCGGTTTGTTAAAATGCGCACCCGGTGGCAATTTATGTGACCGCTTCATGTTATACTTGCGCCAGATTTGCGTATTTTTTATTCTTTGGTCAGGCCAATTTTGCGCCATCGTTGTTTGTGAAGGAAAAACAATAAGATGCGATTATATCAAGACATTGGTAACAAGATTCGGACAGACATTCTGGCCGGCAAATATCAGGTGGGTGATCGTCTTCCTCCCGAACGTGATATCGCAGAGAGTTTTTCCGTCAGCCGCAGTGTGGTGCGTGAAGCCTTGATCATGCTGGAGCTAGAGAAACTGATTGAGGTGCGTAAAGGCTCCGGCGTATATGTGATTCAGATCCCGACCGAAGATAAGAACCGCAATGCAGACAGCGGTTACGGTCCGTTTGAACTAATGCAAGCGCGTCAACTGCTGGAGAGCGAAGTGGCAGCTTTTGCCGCGATGCAGGCGACCAAGACCGATATTCTCAAGATGAAGCAGGCTATCGATCAAGAGCGTCAGGCGCTGGATAACGGCAGTGTAGATGAGAGCGCGGACGAGCTGTTTCACTGTTTGCTGGCGCAGTCGACGCAAAACAGCGTGCTGGCCAATATGGTTTATGAAGTGTGGCAGGCGCGTAAACGCAGCTCTATGTGGCGCGGTTTGCACTCGCACACGGTAGATTTCAGCTACCAGCGCCAGTGGCTGGACGATCACCAGCGTATTCTGCGCGCCGTGACCCGCCGCGATGCCAAACAGGCGCGTCAGGAGATGTGGCAGCATCTGGAGAATGTGAAGCATAAACTGCTGGAGATTTCGGATGTCGACGATCCGGCGTTTGACGGTTATCTGTTTGAATCGGTGCCTGCGCCGCAGGAAACCTAATAACAAGCGCTTCAGTGCCTCCTGCAAGAAGACTCCCGTGTTCTTGCAGGAGGCACGCTCGAGGTCCCCGGCCTATGCCGAGGACCTCGAGAGGGGGTTACAGCGTTGATACCGCCGCTTTTGCGCCTTTCTCGCTCAGCAGCAAATACGCTTTGGTAACGCGACTTACAAACGCTTCGTTGTTCGCCAGATCGTCGCCGAAGATGGCCGTTAATCCTAACAGAGCCTGCACGCGTGCTGCACCGTCTTGTGTCGCATCGACCACAGCGCGCAGTTGTGCTGCCATCGGATCGCGGACATCGATGGTTTGACCGGCGTCATCCACGCCGCCCACATAGCGCATCCAACCGGCGATACCCAGCGTCAGGCAGCTGTAATCACTGCCGTTTTGCAGGTGCCAGCGCACGGATTCCACCATACGCTGTGGCAGCTTCTGCGTGCCGTCCATGGCGATTTGCCAGGTGCGGTGTTTCAGCGATGGGTTGGTGAAACGGGCAATCAACTGCGCAGCATAGCTGGGTAAATCTTCGTTAACGTGCAGCGTCGGTGCCTGTTCTTCCAGCATCAAGCGCTGCGTCGCACGACGGTAATGCGCATCCGCCATGCAGTCATTAATGTGTTCGTAACCAGCCAGATAACCCAGGTAAGCCAGGAAAGAGTGGCTACCGTTCAGCATGCGCAGTTTCATCTCTTCGAACGGCAGAACGTCATCCACCAACTGTGCGCCGGCCACTTCCCACTGCGGACGACCCGCCACAAAGTTGTCTTCCACTACCCATTGAATAAAGGGTTCACAAGCGATGCCTACCGGATCGGCGACGCCAATGGCCTGTTCCACTTCAGCCAGCGTTTCCGGCGTGGCGGCAGGCACGATACGGTCCACCATGGTGTTGGGGAAAGTGACATTGGCTGCGATCCACTCTGCCAGCTCTGCGCTGCGCAGTTGTGCTAGCTCCAGCACCGCGCGTTTCACCACGTTGCCGTTTTCCGGCATGTTATCGCAAGAAAGCACAGTAAACGGTTTCAGGCCACGTTCACGACGTACGCGCAGTGCTTCTACCAGCAGACCCGGTGCAGATGCCGGTGCGGTCGGCAATTCCAAATCTTGCTTGATCAGCGGGTTATTGATGTCTACGCTGCCGCTGGTGCGATCGATGCAGTAGCCTTTCTCGGTAACTGTCAGGGAAACAATGTTAACTTGTGGCTCTGCCAGTTTTTCCACCACAGCGTAGATGCCTTCCAGGCGGGCATGCAGCGATTCGTGGACCGAACCGATAACAATCGCCTGGCTGCCTTCTGCCCCTTTTTCCAGCACGGTATAGCGGTGGTCCTGCTCACGCAATTGGCTAATCAGGCTTTCACCGCCAAACAGGATCACTTCGCAGTAGCCCCAGTCACCGCCTTGTTGAGTCAGCACGCGGTCGGTAAGCAGCGCTTGGTGCGCGCGGTGAAACGCCCCAAAGCCGATGTGTACCATGCGGCTTGTGAGTGCATTACGATCGTACTGAGGTTGGCGTACGGCCTCTGGTAGCGGGGTGTTGGCAAGGGTGGCGTGATGCGTTGCGGTGGTCGACGTTGTCATAACAATATCCCTGAGTACGGTAGGCCATCATGCGTTAGCGCGTTCACTCGCCCTTGACGGTGGAGATTGTGGGAGAGCAAGGTGAAAAGTGGCCTGACCAAATAATGTAAAAAGACGCTTTGGTATAAAGTTTCACGGCAAAACTGTACTTGTTTCCGCGTAAAAAGCCAATTTGTTTGTCCAAAAAGCATTATTTTGGTGATATTGGTCAACCTATTTTGTTTTCTTGTTGGTGCTTTTCACTGGCTGGTGTAGGCTGTCATTGGAATGATAAACAAAATTGGTCGGCCTGTTTACCGCTTTGGTTGATGAGATGGATGACCTGTCGTCCCGCAGTGTGTGCCGTGGACCGGGAACAGCGCAAGCGATGATTTTACAAGTTATTGATTAAGGGTAATAAAGATGGAACAAACCTGGCGTTGGTATGGCCCGAACGATCCTGTCTCTCTGGACGATGTCCGTCAGGCTGGGGCGACGGGCGTGGTGACCGCGTTACACCACATTGCGAATGGCGAAGTCTGGACAGTTGAAGAGATCGAAAAGCGTAAAGCCGAGTTGAAGGCTAAAGGTCTGGTGTGGTCGGTGGTCGAGAGTGTGCCGATCCATGAAGATATCAAAACGCAAACCGGTCGCTATCAGCACTATATTGCTAACTACCAGCAGTCACTGCGCAATCTGGCACAGTGCGGCATCGACACCGTGTGCTATAACTTTATGCCGATTCTGGACTGGACGCGTACCGATCTGGAATACCAACTGCCGGACGGCTCCAAAGCGTTGCGCTTTGATCAAATCGCTTTTGCGGCGTTTGAACTGCACATTCTCAAACGTGAGGGTGCAAAGAACGATTACACCGCAGAAGAGCAGACGCAGGCTGCCGCTTACTTCGAAGCCATGACCGAAGCGGATATCGCGCGTTTGACCGGCAATATCATCGCGGGTCTGCCGGGGGCGGAAGAGGGTTATACGCTGGATCAGTTCCGCGCGCGTCTGGCGGAATATGATGGCATTGACCATGCCAAGCTACGCGAACACCTGGGCTACTTCCTCAAGCAAATCGTTCCGGTTGCCGAAGAAGCGGGTATCCGCATGGCGATCCACCCGGACGATCCGCCGCGTCCGATTCTGGGGCTGCCGCGTGTAGTGTCCACCATTGAAGATATGCAATGGATGAAAGATACCGTAGACAATATTCACAACGGTTTCACCATGTGTACCGGTTCTTATGGCGTGCGTGCGGATAACGATCTGGTCAAGATGATCGAAACCTTTGGCGATCGTATCCACTTCACCCACCTGCGTGCGACCTGTCGCGAGCAGAACCCGAAAACTTTCCACGAAGCGGCGCATCTGGGCGGCGACGTGAACATGGTGGCCGTGGTGAAAGCGATCCTGACGGAAGAATCACGCCGTAAAGCGGCGGGCGATCTGCGTCTGATCCCGATGCGTCCTGATCATGGTCACCAGATGCTCGACGATCTGAAGAAGAAAACCAACCCCGGTTATTCGGCTATCGGCCGTCTGAAGGGGCTGGCGGAAGTGCGCGGCGTTGAGTTGGCGCTCAAACAAGTGTTCTTCCCTGAACTGCTGTAATACGGCAGCTTCACCGTAGCAATATGCTTTTGAGGCGCTAGCGTTCACGCAGCGCCTCATTGACTTTATTCAGCGGCTTGATTAAGTAATCGAGCACGCTTTTTTGTCCGGTTTTAATCTCCACATTGGCCATCATGCCGGGAACAATGGCAAACCGATCGCCGTTTCTATTGGTCAACCCACTCTCCAGCGTGCGCACATAAACCCGGTAATAATACTGATCGCGCCGTACTTCATCTTGCAGCGTGTCCGGTGATACGCTTTCCACTTCTCCGTTAAGATCGCCATAGATCGATGAATCATAGGCGGTAATTTTTACAATCGCAGGCAATCCAGGACGGATATAGGCGATATCGCGCGGGTTGACGCGGGTTTCAATCAGCAGTTTGTCTTCCAGCGGTACGATTTCCATCAACTTGCCGCCGGGTTGCAGTACGCCGCCGACGGTGGTGACCTGAATATCTTTGACGATACCGCGCACCGGGGAGGTGAGGGTTGCGCGCCGTAGCTGGTCGGCCTTGCCATTGACCACTTCTAACTGGGCTTCCAGATCGGCGTTATTCTTTACCTGCTCTTCGCGTGCCCTGACGGCATACAGATTGCGCGCTTCATCGATCTTGCCGCGAATTTCACTGATTTGTCGCCGCAGACGGATCACTTCGACCGCGCTGGCAGCGCCGCGTGCCACCAGCGGCTCGGTCATTTTCAGTTCCTGTTCCACCAGTCGCATGGATTGTTGCAGGTTAAGCACGGTTTCATCACGATTACGCAGGCGGGATTCATACAACTGGCGTTCGCGTGCGGCCAGATTGGGATCTTTTAATGTCTCTTCGCTAAAGCGCAGCGGCTCTCCGCTTAGCGCAGCGGCTCTCCGCTTAGCTCTGCGCGCAACCGTTCCGCCGAGGCGCGCAAGGTGGTGACGCGTGAAAAGGCCTCACCGTAGACGGACTGGGCGCGATTGATGTCCAATTGCGCCAGCGTCTGGCCTTTTTCTACGATATTTCCTTGCTGGACATACAGGTTATCGATGACGCCACCATCAAGGCTTTCAATCACCTGGGCTCGCGTGGACGGGGTGACTTTGCCACTGCCTACGGTGACTTCATCGAGAATGGCGATTTTCGCCCAGGCGAAAAACACTACCAGCCCCAGCAGCGTCAGCCAAATCACTCTGGAGGAGGCTCTCCCTTTTGCGCTAAACAGCGTCTTGTTCATAATTTTCTCCTTCAGGCGACCTGCTGCGCATTATCAAGCGGTTTGCTGACTGCTTTGAGTATCTGTTCTTTGGGTCCATCGGCAATAATGCGCCCGTTGTCGATGACAATCAGCCGGTCAACCAGCTTGAGCAATGCCGGGCGATGCGTCACCAGCACCAGCGTGCGCCCTTCCAGCCAGCCTTTCATCTGGCGAATAACCTGTTCTTCCAGTTGCCCATCCATTGAGGCCGTGGGTTCATCCATCAGTACGATCTGCGGATTGCGCAGGATAAGACGGCTTAGCAGCACCATTTGGCGCTGCCCGCCAGACAGACCGCGCCCGCCTTCCTGGATGATACGCTCAAGGCTGGAGGCATCCTGCTGCACCATACTGAGCGCTCCGCTGATACGCAGCGCTGCCAGTAACTCCTGCTCGTTGGCGTGGGGGTTGCCCAACATCAGGTTTTGCCTGAGGCTGCCAAAAAACAGCCGAGAATCCTGAGAAAGAAAGCCGACCTGGCGGCGCATGTCGGCCGGGTCCATGTGCGCCATGTCGACGCCGTCCAGCATGACTTTACCGCGCGTGGCGGTCGCCTGCCCGGCGAGTAACTTGAGCAGAGTTGATTTTCCGGTGCCGACCTTACCCAGTATTGCCACACGCTCGGCAGGTTTGATATCCAGCGTGTTGATGAAGACCGCGTTATGTCCCTTTTCCGGATCGTAGCTGTATTGCGCCTGCGTCACGTGATAGTGACCTTGCAGCACTGGGCAGTGGGCAATTTCGTGTGTCTCAGGCCTGTCGAGCGGCTTTTGCAGCAGTTCATCGAGTCCGGTCAGGGCATTTTTGGCGTGCTGCCAGCGCGAGAACACCATGGTCAGTTGCATCAGCGGGGCAATGGTGCGTGATGACAATAGGCTACACGCCACCAACGTACCGGTGGTGATGTCACCGGCCAACACCAGATAGCTGCCGAACACCAACATACCCGCATAGGTGAGCTGCTGCACCGTCGACGCCCACCCTGTCAGCCGCGCGCCCCACAGGCGCTGTTTCATGCCGACGGCGGCGCTCACCTCGTGAGTTTGTTCCCACTGCCGCTGGAAATAGGGTTCCGCCTGAAGTGCCTTGATGTCTTCGACACCCTCAATCGATTCCACCAGTACCGCATTGCGCAGTGCACTCTCGCGCATGCCGTCTTTCGCCAGTTTCGCCATCGGCCATTGCAGCAAGATGCCGGGGATAACAATCAGCGGGATCGCCAGCATGGGAATAAACACCAGCGGACCGCCAATAAACGACATCAGCGCCAGAAACAGCAGCACAAAAGGCATGTCCGCCGCCGCGCCGACGGTGGTAGAGGTCAGCAATTCACGTACCTGATCGATTTCTCGTAGCTGAGAGATAAAGGAGCCGGTGGATTTGGGGCGTGCTTCATTCTTGATAGCCAGCGCGCGGGCGAACAGCATGCCGGAAACCCGCAGGTCGATCTGCTTGCCCATCAAATCGGAGATCACGGTGCGAGATAAACGAATCGCGTATTCAATGGCGGCAGCCAGCAGTACGCCACCAAACAGTACCCACAGCGTGGGCATCGACTGTGAAGGAATAACACGATCGTAGACCTGCATCGAAAACAGAATGCCCGCCAGAGCCAACACATTGCCGATGATAGAGGCCAGCGCCACTTCGCCTATCTGTTGTTTGGCATGGGCAAAGTGCTGCCAAAACCAGTGCTTACGATAGGGTTTGACGAAATCATCGATGCGGGCATCGCGACCACGCTCGGCAATGCCCGTGAGCACCAGCGTGTCTTGAATCTGCGATTGCAGCGTCTCTTTGTCGATTTTTCGCTGTAAATCGCCGCCGTCGCTGCGCCAGTACAGCAAATTCTGGTCCTCATCGATGGCTTCGATGACCAGTACGCTGCCATCATGGGCGGCGGCCAGTACTGGAAGAATACCGGGGCTCCAGCTCAAGCGATCCCAGCGGCACAGGCTGGTGTGCAGCCCCATCAGGCGCGCTATTTGTTCCAGCTTGCGCGCCAGCGGCAGTTGTTCATGCCAGCGCATCTGCTGTGCAACGGTGCGCACATCAATCACATGCCCATAATGCGCGGCGGTTCTTGCCAGTGCGGCAATCCATATTTCGGTGGTGGCAGAGGCAGTCATGCAATCTCCTGTGAGAAAATGCGCGGTTAACAGCGACGTTTCACGCTATTACCTTCGATGCTGTTACAGCGATGGCAGCCGATCGCCATTGGCTTTGTCGCGTTCGATGCCGAGCATATCCAGCAGATTATCCACGGCGGCTGCGTAGTTGACCGTTGCATCCCAGCCGTCAAACTGCGCCATTGCACGGGCGTTTTCAGCCTGAAGCACGTCCTGCTCCACGCTGAGCAGATCGTTAAGACTGCGTTTGCTCAGGCGATATTCGTCGCGATAGACATCGCGGGTATAGTTGGCGCTGGTAAGTTGGCGTTCGCTGGCGGCCTGACGCTGTTGTGCGCCAATCATGTCGGCATAGGACGTGGCTGCGCGCTGGTTGATATCCAACTTAGCCGCTTCCACCTCAGCCTGTGCGGCTTCGCGCGCACTCTGGGCAGCATCAATCTGTGCGCTGACGGCACCGCCCTGATAGATAGGCGCTTCCACCAGCAGCCGCACCTGATCGTCCCAGTAGGCGCGATTGCGGGTGTCGTTGCGCGCGCGCGCCGCCTGCACCGAGAAACTGGGCCAATGTTTGGCTTCCGCCTGCCTGATACGCTGTCGGGCCGCTTCCTGACGCGACTGTGCGCTGCGCACCTGCGCGTTTTGCTCATAAGGCAACGCCTGCAAGGTGACGTCTTGCTGTAGCAGCGTTTGCGGTAAATCAGGCAGGCGCGCTGGCACCACGCCGGTTAACACGGTCAATTGCGCCAGCGCGGAGCGCTGCTGTGCGCGATATTGCTCCAGTGTCGCGACGGTGCCTGCGATACGCGTTTCGGCCTGCAACACATCCGATTGAGAGTTCAGCCCAGCTTCTGCACGCATTTGCGCGATGGCTTTCACGGCTTCAAGCGATGTGATATGCCGCTCTGCGGAGGCCGACAGTGTTTGATAGCGCTTGACCTGTAAATAAGCGAGCAGCGTTTGTTGACCGACACCGGTCATGATGCTGTAGAGCTGGTAGCGGTATGCCTCCGAGAGGTGATGCTGTTCGTCGATGCTGCCGCTGGTTTTACCAAAATCGTAGATAAGCTGGGTTAACGAGACGCCCGCTGAAGTGGTGCGACCGCGCGTGCTGGAGGTGTCACTTTGATTTTGTCGACCCACGCCGCCGTTCAGCGCAATCTGCGGCATCCAAGCGCTTTCGGCCAGTTTCAATTCGCTGGCACCGATACGGATTTGCGCTGCCGCTTGGGCGATTTGTGGGTTTCGGGCAAAGGCACGCAGAATGGCCTGCTCCAGACTCAGACTGTCGATCTGCTGTTCGCTGGGCGCGGTCTGCCAGGTTACACCCCGTTGTTGTGCCAATACTGGCGGGGCCGCTAGCGTGGTGCTGAAAAGAAAAAACAGGCTTAAACAGCGTAAAGCTGCTCCTGAGTATGGTTGGCAAACGTCATTCCTGGCAAAAAAAGCGCGCTTAACTTTCAACATTATCAACACCCTGACCGTCGTGTGCACCACAGGCACCGGAGTGCCTGTGGTGGCTGCTTCCGTTTTATTATTAGACGATGTTGACGTGCAGCCCATGCTGCACCAGCACATCTCCCAGTGTGTTGCTACTTTCTAACGCTGAATTGTGATACACATCGAACATCGTGCCATCCAGCGCCCGTTGCCCGGTCAAGGCCCAGGTGCCGCTGGGATCGGGGATCAAATTGACCTCGTTGCCCGTCGCGCCAAGGATGAGCAAATCGTCTTCGGGTTTATCGGTGACAGACAGCGCACGCGCCAAATCGAGCGTGATGCTGTTGGTGCCGGAAGCGCCAAGATCGAAGATTTCGATGTTGTCGATGCTCAGCCCAAGTGCGGTGAGATCCAGCGCCAAATGTTCACCATTCAGCGCCAGCGTATCGGTACCTGCGCCGCCGTCGATATGAAGTGCGTCAAGGACAGAAACCTGAAGCAAATCATCGCCGTCGCTGCCCGTCAGCGTATTGCTGTCAGTGGGCGTGATAGCCACGCCGCCGATGCTGTAGCTGATCTCGCTCGGCGTGGTCAGCGTGGCGCTGGCTCCGGTACTTTGCACCTCGTTCAGACTGGCAAGCGTCAAGGTACTGTCGTCATGCGTCGTGCTGGTGTCGTGAAGGGCCGCAGCGGTGTGGCTGGTTTCCAGCGAGACGCCACTCTCCTCAAGGGCCAGGCTTTGGCTCTCAAGGCTTGCTAACGTCAGGGGCAGTAAAATGCCGGTGGTCAGCCCGGCGGAAACGCCGACGCTATTGCCCGCCACATCGGTGACACTCGCGGACACCAGCGTGCCGGTTAACACCGTGAGGATGTTGAGCACGGTCAACCCCAGTGATGTGAGCAGTGAGCTTTCCAACTTGGCGGTCCAACTGCCATCGGCCTGTACCGTGCCGGTCAGGTTAATACCGTTAAGCACGGAGTTGGCTTTGAACAGTGACACGGAGACCTGTGCACCCGTCTGCACATTGCGACTTTCACCGTGGATTGTCAGGCCGTTGGTGAGAATACTCAGCGCACTCAACAGCGTGGTCGGATCGATCCCCAATTGCGGCAGCGCATGGGTTTTGACAATCGCCGCGCCGCTGGCACTTGTGCTGTTGCCATAGCGATCGGTCACGGTGACGCCCACGTTCAGGTTGCCGTCAACGATGTTGATCAGGTTGGCGGTCGGCACCGTAACACTCCAACTGCCATTGGCGGTAACCGGGGTGGTCAGCACCAGTCCGCCGACGTTGACGCTTATGCTGCCGCCCACGGCGTTACTGACTGTGCCACTGATGGTTTGGTTGGCTTGCGCTTCCGTCAGGTTGAGATAACCATCACCGAACAGGGAACCCAGCGACAGCGTTGGCAGGTTATGGATACCGATGCCTACATTGGTACTGACGCTGACATTTTTGCCTGCCGGGTTGGTAAGCGCGACGCCTAGCGCCAGAGTGCCGTCGGTAAGCGCTGTGAGATCGGTGGTGGACAACCCCACCGACCAAGTGCCATCGCTTTGTACCACGGTTGTCAGGGTTCGGCTTCCCAGCATGACGCGCAGCGTTGAACCCACCGCATTGGTGGTGGTGCCGCTGATGATAGGGTTGGTTGCTGCTTCCACAGCGTTCAATAGGCCATCGCCACCAAACAGCGGATTGAGCGTGATGGTCGGCGCGGCATTGATGGCAACCGTCACCAGATTGTTTTGGCTGACGCCGTTACCTGCGGCGTTGGTCAGTTGGGCATTGACTGTCAGAGCGCCGTCTGCCAAGGCTTGCAGATCCGCAGTGGGCAGGTTCAATGACCAACCGCCCCCCACATTGATAGTGGTGGTGTAGGTTTTTCCTCCTAGGGTTAACGTCAGGGGGGTACCCGCTGCCGCTTGTGTCGAGGAGCCGCTTAAGACTTGTGTGCTGAGCAGGTCGTTCAGATCCAAAATGCCATTACCGAACAGCGGGTTGAAGGTAATGGTTGGCGGGGTGAGTGCCACCGTCAGGCCCGCGCTGGCGCTGTTGCTATTGCCTGCGCTATCGGTCACCGTCGCGCCGATGGTCAGGTTGCCGTTCACCAAGGATTGCAACTGCGTTGATGACACCGGGATACTCCACACGCCCCCGGCACCCACGGTGGTGTCCAGCGTGAGTCCACCAAGGGTGACCGTTATCTTTGATCCCACCGCCGCATTGGTTGTGGTACCGCTCAGCGTTTGGCCCAGCGCCGCTTCCGCCACGTTGAGATAGCCATCTCCGCCAAACAGAGAGTTAAGGCTGATGGTCGGTAAGTTTTTGGTGATGGACGTAATGGTTTGGCTGATTGAACCGGTATTACCGCTGGCGTTGGTCACCTCCACTTTCACTGAGACGCTGCCATCGACCAGTGCCGCGAGATCGGACGGTTGCAAGATCACACTGAAGGCACCGGCGGCACCGACTGTGGTTTGGAAGGTTTTACCGCCCAGCGTCACGGAAACCTGCGATCCGACAGCGGCGTTGGTGACCACCCCACTCAATGTTTGAGCGACCAACGCTTCTGCCGCATTGAGGAAGCCATCGCCACCAAAAAGGGGGTTAAGCGTCACCACGGGCAGCGAGAAGCCCAGCGTTAATCCGCCGCCGAGTGAAACGCTGTTGCCAACGCTGTCGCTGGCGCTGACGGTGACAGTCACATTGCCGTTGCCCAGATTTTGTAGCAGTGCTAATGCATCGGTGCCGACGCTGGCACTCCACTTACCGTCGGCCCCGACCGTTGCGGTCAACGTTCTTACGCCGGCCAAATCAATCGTCAGTTGTGTACCGGACACCAGATTCAGCGCGGTGCCGCTGATCGTCTGGTTGTTGAGCAGATCGCCGAGATTGAGCAGCCCGTCACCGAATATCGGATCGAGCGTCAGGCTGGGCAGGTTATTGATGATGGCCGGTACGTTGACGGTTTTGCTGACCACGTTGCCGCCGTAATCGGTAACGCTGACGCCGAGCGCCAGCGTACCGTCCTGCAGGGCTTTTAAATCCAGCGTGGGGATAGAGAGGCTCCATGCGCCGCCAGCACCCACGGTAGTGGTATAGGTTTTGGTGCCCAGTGTGACCTCGATATTAAAGGCACCTTTGGTGAGATCGATATTGCCTACCACGCCGCTGATGATCTGGTCGGCGGCAGCTTCAAGCGCGTTCAGGCCATTATTACCAAAGGCAAGAACGGAATCGATGATTGGCACAGAGCGTAATACATCGATGTCGATCAGTTGATTTTTGCTGTTGCCATTGATGTCCACAATGTCAACGCTCACCTGCAACAACCCGTCAGAGAGGCCGGAGAGCAGAGACGGAGGGAATGACACGCTCCAGGCTCCGCCCGCACCGACGGTAGCTTCCAGCGTGGTACCTGCGAGGGTGACACTCACTTTGGCGCCGAGAGAACTGCCGGTAGCGTGGCCGCTGATGACCTGGGTTATCAGCGATTCGGCATAGTTGAGGATGCCGTTGCCGCCGAAAATATCATCAACGCCTGCGCCCAGCGACTGATTGAGCGCCACGTTTAACGTCACGCTGGTGCTGCTGCTGTTACCGACGGCGTCAGTAATCGTCAGGCCAATCACCTGTGGGCCGTCGGTCAGGCTGGTGAGATCTATCTCGTTGAAAGGGATTTGCCAGTTGCCATTGCCATCAACCACGACGCTGCCCGTTAGCGGGCCCGCCGTCAGCGTTACCGTGGCCCCTATTTCGCCTTTGCCACTCAGCACTTGTCCCAGCAGTGCTTCAGACATCGTGAGGATATTGTTACCCGCAAAGGCATCAATAGTCAGCAGCGGAATTTCCGTATCGACAACGATTGTCAGCGGGGTGGCTGTGCCGGTATTGCCTGCTGCGTCTTTCAGGGTAGCAGTAATGAAATGTTGCCCCTGACTGAGTAGGTTAAGGTCGGCTGTAGGGACGCTAACGCTCCAGGTGCCATCACTTTGTACCTGTGCCTGATAGGTTTTCGTCTCGAGTGTGACGGTGACAAAACGCCCTGCCTCTGCAACAGATGCTGTACCAGTGATAGTTTGTGCGGTTGCCAATTCACTGTTATCCAGCTTGTTATCACCCGCGAAGGTGAGGACAGCGACAGAGGGAGGGGTGATGTCGACCAGAACCGTGGTGCTGGTGTCAATCGTGTCACTGTTTACCTGGGTTGAGGCCGTGATGTTCACTGTACCATTCGACGTAAACGCGCCGTAGGCGGGATCATTGACGGGAATCGTAATACTCCATTCACCGTCACCGTTTGTGGTGATAGCGCCAGCGGGTTGAATGCTATTAATGTCTAATAGGATGGTCTGCGGATTGACGCCGTGATGCACGACACCGGAAACGGTGATGGGCGCTTGTGATTCAGTCGCATTGATAATGTTGTCATCAGCAATGGTATTAATCACCAGCCTTGGATCGGGCGGCGGGGTGAGATCAACGTTAACGTCCAGCGAGGTGTTAGCCACATTGCCCGCTTTATCTTGCGCCGTAATCGCGAGAGTCGTTAGCGGAGCAGTAAACTGTTGCAACACCGACGACGGAATTGACACAGACCAGACGCCGCCTGCACCAACAAAAGCATCATATTGGTTTATTCCAAAGGTCACTGTCACTTTTTGCCCGACTTCCAACCCGGTTGACGTGCCGCTCAGGGTTTGTGCCGTCAGGCTTTCTTCAAAGTCCAGGCCATCAGCGCCGACAAATGAACTCACCGTGAGAGTGGGCCGCGTATTGACAACGATATTCACCTGGCTGTTCACGCTGGCGCTGTTGCCCGCCGCATCCGTTGCGGTGACCGTCAGCGTTTGCGTGCCATCGCTTAACCCGCTCAACTGCGCCGCGTTAAGCGACCATTGGCCATTAGTGAGCGTGGCCTGAATCGGTGAATTACTACCAATGGTAACCATGACGATCGTGGCATCACCCGCATTACCGCTCAGTGCCGCAATTTCTGTTGCATTCAGGTAACCGTCACCAAACGGGGTGTCCAGCGTAACCGCAGGTGCATGAAAGTCGTTTTCAAAGGTCACGGTATCGCTGGCGGTGTTGCCTGCGGCGTCGGTCGCCGTCACTATTAGTTTATGATCATCACTTTCGGCTAATGAACTCAACGCATTGGCTGGCAAGGTGACGCTCCAGGTGTTGCCCGTGACCACGGTCTGATAAATCACGCCGTTAAGGTCAATTTCGACACTGATGTTTTGCGCACTGCCGGTGCTATTGGTGGTGCCACTGAGGGTTATCGGGTCTTTGGCTTCTGCAATATTGAGTATGTTATCGCTGCCGAATAGCGGCTCGGTGATGTTAGGTTCGGGCAGGGTCAGTGACGCAGTGACCGTCGTGCTGGCATTGCTGCTGTTGCCCGCTTTGTCGGTGACGGTCACCAGCAACGTATGCCCACCTTCGGTAAATGCCGCCAGTTGTGTAGCGGTCAGCGGCAGTGACCAGCCGCCCAAACCGTCTACCTGTACGCCAGTGAATACCTGCTGGTTTGCGGTTCCTGCATCCAGCGTCACCGTCACGGTTTGTCCGCTGCCGCTGATCCCGGTTTTACCGCTCAGGGTTTGTGGGTTGTTTGACTCCTCCAGATTGAGGTAGCCATCGCCGAAAGGCAGCACTACCGTGACGCTTGGCAACGTATGGAAGAGTGCCTCTGCGCTACCCGTGGCGGTGCTGCTGTTACCAACGCTATCGGTTACCGTGACAATCACGTTAACCGTGCCATCCGACAATGTTGATAGAACAGTGCTGCTGAGCGGCAATGTCCAACTGCCGTTGGCATTTACGGTGGCGTTATAGACCGTGCCGTTAATGCTGACGCTGACGGTTTGTCCACTGTCGCTGGCAAGCCCGGTTTGCCCGTTGAGGGTGACGCCGTTCTGGACTTCGCTGGCGCTGAGGAAGCCATCACCGAATAATGGCTCGGTAATGCCTGCGGATGGCACGCCCTCCACGATACTGTTAAATCCAGCGTTGATCGGCGTGCTGGGGTTACCGGCTTTGTCTTGTGCGGTGACGATCAGCGTGTGAGCGCCATCGTTCAGGCCTTGCAGGTCGGCGGCAGGCAGCGTAACGCTCCATAACCCCGTCTCCGTCACCGTCGCGACATAAGGTTTACCATCGATAGTGACCGTGACCTGTTGTCCTACGCCGTTAACGCCGGTGCTGCCGCTCAGCACCTGATCCACGCCCGCCTCTGCGGCATTGAGCTTGCCGTCAATAAACGGGGTATTCAATGTCACGTTGAACGTGGTGTGCGTGACGATATCCAGTGTACCGCTGGCGCTGGCCGGGTTTCCGGCGCTGTCTGCGGCACTGATGCTGACCTGTACGTTGCCATCATTTAACCCAGACAGGGCATTAGGCGGAATAGTGGCGCTCCATAGCCCCCCTGCCAAGGTGGTGCTGGTGGTGGTGTAGCTGCCAATGGTGAGGGTGAGTTGCGTGCCCGCAGGCAGATTAGTGTAGCTGCCGCTGAGGGTTCCGCCGGCTTGCAGTTC
Source organism: Candidatus Symbiopectobacterium sp. NZEC135 (assembly GCF_025962695.1). NCBI lineage: Bacteria > Pseudomonadati > Pseudomonadota > Gammaproteobacteria > Enterobacterales > Enterobacteriaceae > Symbiopectobacterium > Candidatus Symbiopectobacterium sp. NZEC135. The sequence continues at coordinate 65,074 of NZ_JAGFPF010000005.1, forward strand.
GGCCAGATTGAGCTGGTTATCCGTAAACAGAGGGTTCACGGTGAGCGTGGGCAGTGCCTGCGTTTTCAACGTAATATCCAGCGTATCACTGCTGCTGTTACCCGCGCTGTCGGTGGTTTTGGCGGTCAGCGTGGCGGTGCCATCCCCCAACGCCAGCAGATCGCTGGCAGAAAGCGTAGTCTGCCACACCCCGTTGCTGTTCGTAACGGCGGTGTAAACACTGTTGCCCACGGTAAGGGTAACGTACAACCCCGCTTCCCCTTTACCGCTGATAGGCACCCCCGCCAGTGCGGTTGCCAGACCAATATCGCCGGGCATAACCAGCGCATCAATTTCCAGCAGCGGTGGTGTGGTGTCAACAGTGATGCTGTGGCTCGTGCTGGCCGGGTTTTGTGCAATATCACTCACGTTGGCGGTAATGGATTGCTGGCCTTGTGGCAGAGCCTGCACATCGTTGGCGGGTACTGTAGTGCTCCAGGTGTCGTCGCTGCCGACCGTGGCAATATAGGTTTTGCCGTTTAGCAATACGCTAACGCTACGCCCCGGTGTGACATGGGCGGTTGATCCGCTGATGGTCATTGGACTGCCAGCATCCTGCGCGTTAACCACATCGTCACCGGAAACGGTGGAGATAGCGATAGTGGGCAGATCCGCCGGTTGTGCGATCACATTCAGCGTATGGCTATTGGTGGCAGGGTTACCGCCCTTGTCGCTGACGTTGGCGCTGACCGTGAGCTTGCCATCCGGCAGTTCGCTAACGTCCAACGCGGGGACTTGAACGCTCCAACTGCCGTTCGCCTGTACCGTGGCGCTGTAGGGTTTGCCATTCAGCGTCAGCGTAACGATTTGGCCTTGTTCAACGTGCGTAGTGGTACCGCTCAAGGTCAGTGCTTGTGTGGCTTCTTGAGCATTGAGGTAATCATCGTCTGACAAGGTACCGATAGTCACGGTAGGCGCTTGTGTGAAATCGGTATCCAGCGTGACATCACGCGTGGCGCTGCCGGTATTGCCTGCCGCATCAACCAGGGTCGCGACGACAGTGGTAAGGCCGTTGGCACTGCCTGCCAGATCGCCTGCGGGAACGGTAATTTGCCAGGAACCGTCGCTCAGTGCCGTGCCCTGATAGATTTGTCCGTTAAAGGTGATACGTACCACCACGGTTTGGCCACTGTCATTAACCGGAGACGTCCCGCTGATCACCAGCGGTTGCAGACTGTCGGCAATGTTGATGATGTCATCACCGCTGATTGCGCTGATGGTCAGCACCGGGGGCGTCAAATCAATGTTGACGCTGCCGTTAGCCGTTGAAGTATTGCCAGCCGCATCAGTGACAGTGACGGAAATTGCGGTTACGCCGTCGCTGAGTTGGGTCAGAACGTTGGACGGCAACGGTAATTGCCAATGACCGTTGCTGTTCACTGTGCCGGTAAAGGTTTGGGCTCCGATAGTCACGCTAACGGTCTGGCCAGCACCGCTGATGCCCGTGGTGCCCGTCAGCGTTTGCCCTGCTTGTGCTTCGTTCTGGTTGAGGTAGCCGTTGCCAAAAGGTGCATCCAGAGTGGCCTGCGGCAGTTGATTGATACTGACCTGCAAGGTTTGGCTGTTGGTAACCGTTTTGCCAACCTGATCGGTGGCAATGGCGCTGACGGTAAGCGTGCCATCGCCCAGAATGGTCAGGTCGCTACCGGGGATCGTTGCCGTTTGCCAACTGCCGTTTGCCTGCACAATGGCGGAATAGGCTTTGCCGTTGAGCAACACGGTGATGCTAGCTCCGGCGGCAATATTGCTGCTGCTGCCACTGATAGTAATGCCGTCTGTGGCTTCCTGCGCATTGAGCCGGTTATCCCCGGTGATAGCGGCGATGGCAAGCCCGCTGGTGTTGGTGTTGATGGTAATCGGCTGGCTGGCGCTGGCGGTGTTGTCCGAGGTGTCGGAAACGCTGGCGCTCAGGGTCTGCGTTCCGTTAACCAACTGGCTCATATCCTGCAACGGAATCGTAGTGCTCCAGGTGCCGTTGGACTGCACGATGGCACTGTAGGGTTTACCGTTAAACGTCAGCGTCACCGTTTGGCCCGCTTCCACATTGAGCGTGGTGCCACTGATTGTCTGGCTACTTTGAATTTCTGCGCCATCAATGATGTTATCAAACGCCACATTGCCCAGCGTGATGCGTGGAGCGTGTTGTGCGCTGGCATCCACGGTGATGGCGCGCGTTACGGTGCTGCTGTTACCTGCGGCATCGCTCAACGTGGCGCTGAGCGTGTAGGTTCCATCGCTTAATGCGCCCAGATCGGCGGCACTCAGCGCGATAGACCATTGGCCGTCGCTGCCGACGGTGCCACTGTAGGATTTACCGTTAAACGTCACGGTGACGGTGCGGCCCGCTTCCGCGGTGGGTGCACTGCCAGTGAGGGTTTGTGCCGTCAGTACCTCGCTTTGGTTGAGGATATTATCTGTGGCGAGATTACCCAGCGTTAACGTCGGCGGGGTGCGATCGACAGTCACGGTCTGCGTCAGGGTACTTTGGTTGCCTGCAGCATCTTTGACGACAATGGATACGGGGGTACTACCGTCGGGCAGCGCCTGCAACGCTGACGGGGGAAGCGTTACGCTCCAGCTTCCCGTGGGCGTTACGGTTGCGGTATGTTCTGTTCCGCCAAGCGTTACGGTCACCGTTTGCCCTGGCGTGGTGATCCCAGTACTACCGCTCAGGGTTTGCGTACTGCCTGCCTCTGCCGCATTCAGCACGCTGTCACCAAATACCGGAGCAAGCGTGGCGTTAGGCAGCGTGTGGATAAACACGCCAATCGCGTGGCTGCCGCTGAGCGTATTGCCCGCACTGTCCACGGTGCTGAAGGTCATGGTGGTCGCGCCATCAACCAACTGTTGCAGGTCGGCGGCAGGTAGCAGGACGCTCCATGTCCCGTCTGCTGTAGTGGTGCCCGTGTAGGTTTTGCCATGCAGGCTGAGGGTGACCGTCGTACCTGCGGCCACATTCTGGCTGGAGCCGGTAACGGTGATATTTTGAGCCACTTCGCTCTGGTTGAGCTTGTCATCGCCGGTAACCGGATCGATGGCGATGCCGCTCAACGCGGTATTCACCTCGAAGGTGTGCGTTGCCTCGACAGGGTTGCCGCTCTTGTCTTGTGCGCTAACCTCCAGCGCGTGCTGCCCTTGTGCCAACTGTGCCAGATCTGTCGCTGGCACGTTGACCTGCCAGTGCCCCTGGTTGTCTACGGTAGTGAGGTAGGTTTTGCCATTCAGGATGACGGTGACCGTTTGCCCTGCTTCCAGATTGAGGCTGGAACCACTCAGGATTTGCGCTGCCTTGATTTCAGCGCCATCGATGATGTTATTTCCGGTAACCGCATTAACGGTAAGCACGGGCAGGTTGGCAATATTAGCGTCCAACGTAACCTGTCCGCTGGCGGTGGTGCTGTTGCCCGCCGTATCGGAGACGGTGGCGCTGTAGGTGTAGGTACCATCGGCCATCGCTTGCAGATCGGCGCTTTGTACCGTCACATTCCAGCTTCCATCGGCCTGAACGGTAGCAGAATATTGCTTGCCGTTGAATGTCACCAGTACGATACGCCCGGCCTCTGTCAATGAGGCGTTACCGGAGATCGCCTGGTCGCTCTGGCTTTCGGCATGATTGATGATCCCGTCGAGGGTGATCGGTTTTAGCGTCAGGGTGGGGGGCACCCGATCCACAGTAACGGTGCTGGAGACTTCACTGCTGTTGCCTGCAACATCGGTTGCCGTCACGCGCAGCGGCTGTGGCCCGGCAGAGAGCACTTGAAGGTCGGCGGCGGGAAGGTCTGCGCGCCAGTTACCTTGTGCATCGACGGTTGCCTGATAGGTTTTGCCGTTCAGGGTTATCACCACGTTCTGCCCGCTACCGCTCACGCCGGTTTTGCCGATCACTGTCTGGCCGGTTGCGGCTTCGGCGGCGTTGAGGATGTTATCGCCAAAGGGCGTTTCCAGAGAAGGCTGGGGCAGGTTGTTGATGTGCACATCCAGATTACGCTGAGCCGTGACCGGATCGTCATTCGGATTGGCGACGCTGGCGTTGATCACTGCGGTGCCATCCTGAAGTTGCAACAGATCGGCACTGGGAATAGAAAGGCTCCAACTGCCATCCGCTGATGTGGTGGTCGTGTAGGTTTTTCCATTCAACGTTACGGTAACTGTTTGACCAGTGGTCACGTTCACAGTTGTGCCACTGACGGTGAGCGGTTGCGCTGCCTCTACCCGATTCAGCAGGTTATCCATGGCGATAATACTGATGGAGATGCTGTCGTTGCTGATGTCGACATCGCTCCAGGAAGAACCCGAGCCTTCGTTGCCTGCCATATCGCTTACCGTCGTGCTGATCGCAATCTGCCCTTCCGGCAGGTCTGCCATATGCTCTGCGGGTACGCTGACCCACCATTTTCCTTCACCGTTGACGGTGGCGTAATAGACCTTGGTGTGTAACTGGATAGTGACCGTTTGCCCCTCTTCCACGTTGGTGGTGGAGCCGCTCAAAATCTGGCTGACCTTGGTGTCTGCCGCGCTGATGGTGTTGTCTTCCGACACAAATGCATTCACGGTGACGGTCGGTTGCATAGCGCTGTTGGCATCAAGCGTGATGGTTTTTGTCACTTGGGTGACGTTACCGGTGGCATCGCTCAGGCTGGCGACCAGAGAGTAAACTCCGTTGGGCAGTGAGGCCAGCGCATGAGAAGGCAAGTCAACGCTCCAGTTACCGTCGTTGCCCACTTTGCCCGTGTAGAATTGCCCTCCTAACGCAACGGTGACGGTTCTTCCTGCTTCGCTGACGGAAGCGGTGCCGTTAAGCGTTTGTGTGCTTTGCGCTTCCTGGATATTGATGATGTCGTCGGTGGCAAGGGTGCCTAAGGTCAGGGTCGGTGGTGTGATATCCACCAGGCTGCTAACGCTGCCCGTTCCGTGATTGCCCGCGATGTCCGTTGCGGTGACCTTAAGGGTCGTATTGCCTTCCGGTAGCTGTTGCAGATCGGCGGCGGGAAGCATGGCATGCCAGTTGCCGTTGGTATCTACCGTAGCGTTGTAGGTTTTTCCCCCCAGCGTTACCACCACAGTTTGTCCGTTACCGCTGATACCGGTTTTACCGCTCACGGTTTGATCGCTGTGTGTTTCGTTGAGATTCAGCGAACCGTTGCCAAACGGTGTGTCGATGGTCGGGGCGGGCACTGCATGAATATGCACGCCCACATTGTGCTGATCGCTGGCAGTTTGGCCCTGAGAATCGCTGACCGTGGCGGTTACCGTGGCATTGCCGTCACTGAGTGCCTGAAGATCTGCGCTGGGAATCTGAAGTGTCCAGGCACCATCGGCCTGGACCTGCGTGGTGTAGCTCTTGCCGTTCAGTGTGATAGTCACGGTTTGCCCGGCTGGCACGTTGGCTGTGTTGCCGTTGATGGCCAGTGGCTGTGTGGCTTCAGCCTTGTTGATCAGGTCGTCGCTGGCAATGATGTTAATGGCGATGGCATTACCCGCCGCATCCACCTCAATCGCCTTGCTGGCGCTGGTGCTGTAACCGGATTGATTGCTGACGTTCGCCGTAATGTTTAACGGGCCGTTTGGCAATAGCGCCATATCGGCGCTCGGCACCGTCACGTGCCAGGTGCCGCCACTTTCCACCACTGCGAAATAGGTTTTGCCGTGCAACGTCAGTGTGACGGTGCGGCCCGCTTCAACGTGGGTCGTGGTGCCGCTGAGCGAGTGGCTGACCTTGCTTTCTGCGCCATTGACAATGTCATCACCGGCGAAGGGATTAATGGTTATCGTCGGCAGGGAAGCTACGCCGTTATCGACGGTAAAGGTATGGGTTAGAGTACTGGTGTTCCCGGCCTCGTCGCTCAGGGTAGCCGTCAGGGTGTGGGTGCCATTGGTCAGAAGGATCAAGTCACCGGTGGGCAGGGTAATTTGCCAGTTACCGCTGGGATCGACAATGGCAGGGTAGTTTTTGCCGTTCAGTGTGACGGTGACGGTAAGCCCGGCTTCGCTTACGGAAGCCGTACCGTTGATGACTTGATTTACGCTCAACTCGCTGTTGTTAAGGATGTCATCCTGCCCCACCGGGGATAGGGTCAACGTGGGCGGCGTGGTGTCCACTGGCACGGGTTTGGTCAGAATATTTTTATTGCCTGCGGCGTCGCTCACCTCTACCGTCACGGTGCTGTCGCTGCCGGAAGGTAAATTTTGCAAGCCGCTGCCGGGGATCTGCACCTGCCAGTTGCCGCTGTTATCAACGGTGCCGGTATAGACCTGGCCGCCGATGCTGACGGTAACGCTCTGGCCCGGCCCGGTCACGCCAGTGCTGCCTTTCAGCGTTTGCTCTTGACCGGCTTCTATACCGTTAAGCACGCCGTCGTTAAATGGGGGTTCCAGCGTTGCGACGGGCAGCGTGTTGACCACCACGGTGATGGGATGGGTTGTGGTAACCGTGTTGCCGCTCAGGCCTGCCACGCTGGCGCTGACGTCATAGCTGTTATCGCTGCTAAACACCAAATCGCTACTGGGGACGTTGAAACTCCAACTGCCGTTGCTGGTGGTGAGCGTGGTGTAAACATGCCCATTGAAGGTAATGGTGACGGTTTGGCCTTCCGCCACATTCGCCGTAGTACCGGAGAGTAACAATGGCTGCGCTGCTTCAACGGCGTTCAACCGATCGTCACCGGACACGGTGTTAATGTTAATGGCTTCCACGGCTCTGTTCACGGTGATGCTCTGAGCGGGTAGCGTAGTGGTATTGCCTGCTTTGTCAGTGATAGAGGCTACCAGGGGATAGGTGCCATCAGTGAGCGCTTGTAAATCCGTGGCGGACAGCGGAATGCTCCAGGAGCCGTCGCTATTGACGGTACCGCTGTAGGTTTTGCCATTCAAGGTGATGGTGACACTCTGTCCGGCCTCGTTGGGCGAGGTGATGCCTGACAGGGTTTGCGTGCTCTTTAATTCATCGGCGGTCAGGAAATCATCGCCGGTAAATTTTTGTACCCTGAGGGTCGGCGGCGTGGTATCAACAATCAGTTCGCGGGTAATGCTGGTGCTGTTACCCGCTTTGTCCACCGTCACGATGGTCATTGTGTTTGCGCCTTCGCTCAGCGCTTGCAAATCCGCGCTGGAAAGTGGCAACTGCCATTTCTCTTCGTTATCGACGGTGGTGGTATAGGTTTTGCCGTTCAGCGTAACAGTAACCGTTAGCCCCGCTTCGCCACGTCCGCTCAGCGTTTGGCCTTGTGCTTGGTCCGCCGCGTTCAGGTAGTTGTCTCCTGTGAGCATATTTTCCGTCAGGAACGGCGGTAAGGTATCGATTTCCAGCGCTACGGTTTGTTGATGCGTGCTGCCCTGTGCATCCGTTACGCTGACCTGAATCGGATAGGTGCCATCTTCCAGCCCGGCAAATACATTGGCGGGTAAGGTGATTGTCCAGGTGCCATCCTGTGCGACCAGCGTGGTATAGGTCAGACCGTTAAAAACAATCGTTACCACCGATCCAGGGGCAACATCTCGGGTGCTGCCGTTCAGCACCTGCGATTGGCTGAACTCCTCGCGGTTGAGGATGTTGTCACCGCTCAGCGGATTAACGGTGAGAGAGGGCGGAGGCGTAGACGGCCTGTTGTCATCGTTGCTGCTGGAGGAAGCGGCGGCAATAACGCCGCCACCCAGCGCCAATGCGCCGAGCATGCCACCGATGGCCCCGGCTGAGAGCCCACTGGTGCTCGTGCTGTGTAACAACAATGAGGATATGTCGGTGAGAACATCATATTGTGGAATAAGGGTGACGGTTTCTCCTGCGCTGAGCGCTGCCGTATCGCCGGGGACGCTGGAAAAGTGGATATGTGTCAGGCGCGTGCCATCATCAAACACCAATTCGCTGTGGTAGCCTTCGGCATCAATCAAGAAAAAGCGCTGATAGCGCACAACAGTGCCATCCTGCATGTGCAAGATGAGATCGTCGCCCTGGCGTTCGTAGCGAACAACGCGGTCTGGTGAACCGGGGATTCTAACTGTGCTGCTGCGCTGCAATACGATATTCGTTACGTCGGGTGAAACGTGCTGAACGACATTTCCACTGCTGCGGCGATCCGTGATACCGATATACCCTTGGACAACGTTGCTCTCTACCATAATTCACCTTTTTCTCGCTCGTCACTGAGGTCTGAACGGGTATATGGCCCGTTCAATGCAGGGCTCCAGGAAAAGGGGAGCGCTTAAGCATTACCTGGTGGAGAGAGGGTGAAAAAAATTACGCCAACAGCGTGCGCGCGGCAGACGATGACGTGCAAAAAAGTGTGCTTATCACTTATTTTTTGAGCGTTTTTTGTTGTGCGTTGCTGTTGTTTTTTTATTTCTGAGTAATAGGTATAGGAGTGCTTTTTGTAAAAATCCACACACTTAGACATGTTTCGACATAAGGATGTAAGTTATTTCTTAAGATAACGCTGAGCGGTGTTGTTGGTGTGTTGCTATCTTTTATGTGTTTTTTTTAGTTAAATTATGCTGTTAGCTCTTACTTGACAATGTCTGTTCTTTGTCTGATTGATGTTGCGATAATGTGTTTGTAATGAGCAATAATATTTATTTATTGTTAATTTTTTATTTGAATTTTGTCTTCTCCGGCAAAGCAGCCTAACGTTGTGATTATCTGCATTTGCTTTCTTGCTTCGTCTTGGATTCTGATATGCCTCACCCGGTTGCTGGAATTTGATGCAATATGCATTTTTTTTGCATGAAAAGTGAAGTTTGCATTTGCTGCCCTGTGGGGGAGCATGGTAGGAATGATGCCGTTTGTGTGCAGCGATCTTTGCGTACGTCAAGGTTGCCGCAACAGACGATTGGAAGAAGCGTTATTCGAATAACAGGATCCGTTATCATGCGTCGTACAATACAAAAATACCCGCCGTTTCATGCCGATCACGTCGGGAGCCTGCTTCGTCCTGCCTGCCTGAAACGCGCGCGCTCGGCGTTCGTGGCGGGCAAACTGACGCGTTCACAACTGACACAACTGGAAGACGATGAGATCAGACGCGTTGTGGAGCAACAAAAGGCCTGTGGTATTCATGTGATTACCGATGGCGTGCTGCGTCGAACCGGAGGGCATTACGATTTTTTTGCCCATCTGGACGGTATCGCCGGTCCGGTGGAGGCGCAGGATTATTGTAAGACGCAGCAAGAGATGGCAGCGTGCCACCTTCACATTGTGGGGCCGGTTGCTTTTAACCCCGAGCACCCCTTTTTGGCGCATTATCGTTTTTTGCATCAGGCGGTGGGTGACGATCCTCAGGCTGTCGCCAAACAGACGCTGCCAAGCCCCTGCATGCTGATGTACCGTTCTTTACGCCGAAATAGTGTTTATCAGGCGTTAGATGCCTACTGCGACGATTTGGCACAGGTGTACGTTCAGGCGTTGCACGCTTTTTATGCCCAGGGCTGCCGCTACCTGCAATTGGATGATACCTTCTGGAGCCTGTTTGGCGATGTTGCTGCGATCCGTGCCGAACTGGATGATGGTACCGACCCCTATCAGCTCATTGAGCACTGCGTTTCTTTGCTTAACCGCATCATGCAGGATAAGCCAAAGGATATGTATATCAGTCTGCACGTGTGCAGTGGCGAGCTGGACACCAAAATCCTGCACCGCAATCCTTTTGCCGATGTTATTGCCAAAGCGCTGGGCCGCTTGAACGTGAATAGCCTTTTTCTGGAGTATGCGGATGCGCACTTCAGCGGATTGGAAACGTTGCGCGCTATCGGCGCACAAACCGTGGTGCTCGGCGTTATCACGTCTGAAACCGGAGAGCTAGAGGATGCGCGCAGCATCAAGCGTCGAATTAATGACGCTTCACTCTACTTACCGCTAAACCAATTGGCATTAAGCCCGATGTGTGGATTTGCTTCAGCCGAGAGTGCCGAATGGCTGACTGAGGAGCAGCAATGGAACAAACTTCGCCATATTGTTGATCTGGCTCATGAAATCTGGGTGATGTCAGAGTAGCACATTTCGTACCCTCCGCTATCGGCTGAGGTTGTACGGCAGATTCCCCTCTTTTTTCCTCAGGCGCATCCCTTGGCGTGCGCCTTGTTTATTTACTTTCTTTTGCATTTTTTTCATTGGGTTATTGCCAATTTGCGATCCCGCAAACGATACCGCTTCTCACGCTCGGGCAAGATGAGCTGCTTCGGAATCATTGAGAGGTAAATAGCAAAACAGGAAACGTTTATACGCGATAAATCCGTTTAATTTGTAGGGAAATGCTGCTGTGGCAGGCAGTAGTGGCATTTTATTGTTCATGCACTGAAGAGTGGATAACTGTGATGAAAAGGATAGTGAGATCGCTGTTAGTAGTGATGGTGGTGTGTTTTTCCGCGTTAGCAGGTGCGGCGGAAAAATTACCCCATATCGTAATTCTGGCAACCGGTGGCACCATTGCCGGTTCCGCTGCGGCAAACACACAAACGACCGGGTACAAGGCCGGTGCATTAGGGATTGATACCCTGATTAACGCGGTTCCTGAGTTAAAAACCTTGGCAACCATCAGCGGCGAGCAGGTGGCGAACATCGGCAGCGAGAACATGACCAGCGATGTGCTGCTGACGCTGAGCCATCGCGTGAATGCGTTATTGGCCCGCGACGATGTCGATGGTGTGGTCATCACGCACGGTACCGATACGCTGGATGAATCACCGTATTTTCTGCAACTGACGGTGAAAAGTGACAAGCCGGTGGTGTTCGTGGCAGCGATGCGCCCTGCTACCGCCATCAGTGCAGATGGTCCAATGAACCTGTATGGTGGCGTGAAAGTGGCGGCGGATAAAAATGCGCGCGGTCGCGGGGTGATGGTGGTGTTGAACGATCGCATCGGCTCTGCGCGTTTTATCAGTAAGACTAATGCGTCGACGCTGGATACCTTCAAGGCACCCGAAGAGGGGTATTTAGGCACGATCGTCGGCGATCGCGTCTACTTCAACAACCGTCTCGACAAAATCCATACAACGCGCTCTGTGTTTGACATCACAGGCGTTAAAACGCTGCCTCGCGTTGATATTATCTATGGCTATCAAGACGACCCCGAGTATATGTACGATGCCGCCATCGCACACGACGTGAAAGGTATCGTCTACGCAGGCATGGGCGCAGGCAGCGTTTCCAAACGCAGCGACGCGGGCATTCGTAAAGCGCTCAATCAAGGGATCGTGGTAGTACGCTCTACGCGTACCGGCAGTGGTGTTGTCCCGCCCGATGCCAGCCAACCCGGCTTGGTTTCCGATTCGCTCAACCCGGCTAAATCGCGCATTCTGCTGATGTTGGCTTTGAGCAAAACGCACAACGCCGATGTGATTCAGGACTATTTCCATTCCTACTGATGCCTGAGTCGCACGTGGAAAACATACCGCGCTATCGTTCCTGATGGGCGCACCGTGGGCTGCCCCCTTGGGGTGGGCAGCCTTTCCTGCTTTTACCGTTGCTCTCTATTTCATTAAATCGTGCATTTACCCCGAAATAACACACAACGTGGCGGTGATGCTGGGTAAATCAGGATAGATATGCGGATTAACCTTTAGAGGCTTTCTTGTTGTCATGCTTTATCGGTATGATGCCAACTGATATCGATTAATGCGTCTCGGGAACTGCCGGGAAAGTGAGAAGGGTAGGTCATTACATGTCACAGCCCATTTTTATGGTTGGGGCCAGAGGGTGCGGTAAAACCACGGTTGGCAATGCGCTGGCGCGTGCGTTAGGTTATCAATTTGCCGATACCGATCTGTTTATGCAGCAAACCAGCAAAATGAGTGTGGCAGAGGTGGTTGCCAATGAGGGGTGGCACGGTTTTCGCCAGCGAGAAAGCGTCGCCCTGCAACAAGTGACCCAGTCGCGCTGTGTCATTGCCACTGGCGGCGGTATGGTGCTTTCACCGCAAAACCGTCAGTTTATGCGCTCACAGGGCATCGTCATCTATCTGTTTGCCTCTGCGACGCTGTTGGGCGATCGTCTGGAAGCCTGTCCTGAAGCACACCAACGCCCCACCTTGACAGGACGTCCGATTGCTGACGAGATGGCCGATGTGTTGGCTGCGCGCGAGGCGTTGTACCGCGATGTGGCGCACCATGTGGTTGCTGCCTCTGCAACGCCGGATGTGATCGTGACAGATATCCTGCAAATGTTACGTGTTTCTGCCGCCTCATAAGCGGTTTTCGTCTGTTATTTCTTTCTTCTCGTTTCTGATCACAGGTGCTGTACTTATGTTGAATGTTAATGAGTATTTTTCTGGAAAAGTGAAATCTATCGGTTTTGACAGTGACTCCATCGGCCGTGCCAGCGTGGGCGTGATGGAAGCGGGAGAGTACACCTTTGGTACAGGACAACCGGAGGAAATGACCGTAGTGAGCGGCGCGTTGACGGTAAAACTGCCGGGTAGCGATGAATGGCAAGTTTTCGGACCCGGCGCCGTATTTTCTGTGCCGGGCAACAGTGAGTTCTACCTGCAAGTGGCTGAACCGACCTCTTATCTGTGCAAATACCTCTGATTTATTGCCCCTGGATGCAGGGGCAACCTCGCATTGCCAATGACACCAAAGCACCTTTATCTTGAAAAAGAGTCCACAGTCAGGTTTTTATTCGGTCGCCGTTTCGTTGGCCTTTGTCGTCGAAGAAACGCTTGTGGTGATGTATTTACATTATCATCCTGTGCGCCAGGCCCCGCATTGGCTGGGTAAATAGCGAATAACTCGCTTAATATTCATATCTTTTTCTTATATATGTTAATAAGCACACTATCTCGGTGATATCATTTTATTTGATGAAATAAACTGATTTTTTATGCCAATCGGGTAATGCGCCGTGAAGTGCATGCCTGAATGAGTGAAAAATATCATACTAAGTTCTATTTTCCTGTTATACATCTTCTTTAGCGCCACGATACGCGCTCAAGTTTGATTTTATTCTGTCGTTATAGAATATATAGCTATCTTCTACTAAGAGTGATTTATGCTGAAAACAACGCGAGCGCGCATATTGGCGGTGTGTGCGTCTATTGTGGTTTTTTCCCTCGCCGTAAATACCTACCTGAATTACACCATTGCTAATAATGCGAATGAATCTTCCATCGAAGATACGCTGGATTCGGTGACCAGTAGCCACAGTCTTGCCATCAGTGACTGGGTGGCGTCAAAAATTCAGATGATCTCCTCCATGAACGACTGGGTATTGACCCATGAGGACCCAATTCCGCTGTTCAAACAGATGGTGTCGGCGGGGAAATTTCTGAACGTTTATATGGGATACGCTGATGGCACGGCAAAATTTGCCGATCCGGGCGGTATTCCGGCGGATTACAACCCGACAGTGCGCCCTTGGTATAAGCAGGCCGTGCAGATGGGCAAACCGGTTGCCACCACGCCTTATATTGATATGGTCACCAATAAGCTGGTGGTGTCCTTTGTTTCTCCGGTCGTTTCAGGCTCCAGCGTTAAAGGCGTATTGGGCAGCGACGTGACAATGGAAAATGTGATTGCCAACGTGCGATCCATTAGCCCGACGCCGGCCAGTTTTGGCGTACTGATAGACAAAACCGGTGTGATCATTGCGCACCCGGATGCAAACCTGACGCTGAAAAATATCTCCGATATTGCACCGGGCATTGTGCTCAGCGAATTACTGACTGCTCAGCACCCGATGACCGTGGAAATGGGCGGTGCGGCGCGTATGGTGCGAGCGGCCCCGATTGTGGGCACCGACTGGTACATTCTGGTGGCGCTCGACCGGGCAGAAGCCACGGCGGGCATGCGTTCACTGCTGACTACATCAGTGATAACGCTGGTGATCATTTCACTGCTTGGTTCGCTGATTGTTGGCGTCATCATCACCAAAACCCTTAAACGCCTGTTGCAAGTGCGTGATGCGATGGATGACATCAGCAACGGTAATAATGATTTGAGTCGGCGTTTGCCCGATGACGGCCATGATGAAGTGGCGCAGATTGCCCGTTCATTCAACGTCTTTATCGACAAACTCAGCATGGTAATGATTCAGATTCGTGATATCAGCGCCTCGGTGAAAGTGGCTGTGGATGAAATTTCGTTAGGCAACAACGATCTTTCTGCGCGCACGGAGTCAGCGGCGGCGAGTATTCAACAAACAGCCGCTTCGCTGGAACAAATCTCGGCAGCGGTCACCGAGTCAGCCAGTTCGGCACAGCATGTGAACAGTCAGGCGCGCATCCTGTCTGAAGATGCCAGCATTGGCGGTAAAGTGGTGTCGGACGTGATTGTGACCATGGAAGATATCGTCGCCGCGTCCGGCAAGATCGGCGATATTATCGGTGTGATTGACGGCATTGCCTTCCAGACGAATATTCTGGCGCTGAATGCGGCGGTGGAAGCGGCAAGAGCGGGTGAACAGGGGCGTGGTTTTGCCGTGGTAGCTTCTGAAGTGCGCGCGCTGGCACAGCGCAGTGCACAGGCAGCCAAAGAGATCAAAACCCTGATTGAGGCGACTGTGGTCGGTGTAACCTCCGGCTCTACGCAAGTGCGTCAGGCCAGTAACACCATGCAGGAGATTGTCGGTGGCGTTTCTACCGTGACCACCGTGATGTCCGAAATTACCCACGCGGCGAATGAGCAGATGCGTGGCATTCAGGAGATCAACAAAGCGATGGCGCAGTTGGACTCTATGGTGCAGCAAAACGCGGCGCTGGTGCAGGAATCTACGGCAGCCACCGAGGCGTTGTTGGCGCAAACGGAAGAGCTGCACTCCACGGTCGAGCATTTCAAGGTGTAACCGCTTTTGATGTAAATACATGAGCGCCGTAAGGCGCTCTTTGCTGCTGACTGAAACGAGCGTTAAGCCTCCAACGGCATCCGTAACAGGTGATGTGGCTGCTGTTTGGCAAAGTAACGGTGAATGTGATGCAGGATGTCGCGCTGGCCGGGGAAGGGCAACATCTGAGCCGCTTCCTCAAATGTCGCCCAATGGAATTCGCTGTGCTCAGCGTTAAGCACAATGTCAGCGTCGGCAGCGACATAAGCCACGAACACCGGCACCAGCGTGATGCCATTGTTATCTGCTTCGTAAAACTGCTCGCAGCGATCCGCGGAGTAGAGATCGGTTAACTGCAATCCCGTCTCTTCTTGCGCTTCACGTCGCGCCGTTTGCCAGGCGCTCTCCCCGGCTTCAATACCACCGGCTATCTGGCACCACTGCCCAGGCTGGGTATGGCCGTTGCGGCGCAGCAGCAGAACCTGATAGCCATCCTGTGTCGGGCGCAGGACATAAAGTGCGATAGAAAAACAGCGCACTGGAATCTCATGTCACATAACGCGCACTCTTCCCCGTTTGGTTTAGCGTTGTGCTTCGCCACCCAACGCTTCAACCAGATTGGTGGTTAGCGCGGAAAGCTCGCTGGTCATCAGAATAAAATCGGCATCAAAGCGTTGAGCCACATCGTCCCTGTCGATATCGTCGTTCTGCTCACGCAGCGTATCGGCGAACTTCAGGCGTTTCAGCGTGCCATCTTCTGCCAATATCAGTTGGATGCGCTCCTGCCAGTCGAGGGCCAGTTTGGTCACCACTTTACCTTTTTCGATGTGCACGGCGATTTCATCACTGACCAGATCTTGCTTCTTACAGCGGATAACACCACCGTCTTCCAGAATCGCTTTCAATTCGGCTTCGTCTTGCAGGGTGAAACCGGCTGGCACATCGCCAGAGCGCACCCATTCGGTCAGGGTGAGTTCGATAGGGTTTTCCAGCGCTAGGGGCACGACCGGCAGTGAGCCCAGGGTTTTGCGCAACAGCGCCAGCGTATCTTCCGCTTTTTTGGCACTGGCAGCGTCGACCATGATCAACTGATTGACGGTATCAATCCATAGCCACACCTGACTGAAACGGCTGAAGGCGCGCGGCAGCAGCGTATGCAGCACTTCATCTTTCAGGGTGTCTTTTTCGGTTTTTTTCAGTTTGCGGTGCTGCTCGGCTTCCAGCTTGTCGATTTTGGCCTGAAGCGCCTGCTTGATCACCGGAGACGGCAGCATCTTTTCTTCTTTGCGTGCGCAGAGCAGTAACTGGCCGTTAACGCTGTGGGTCAGTGCATCGCTGTGAGCGCCCATCGGGGATACCCAACCGGTGCGCGAGAGATCCTGGCTCCCGCAGGGGGTAAAGGCGAACTCACTCAACTGTTTTTCTAACGCATCAGTAGAAAGGGCGATATCGCGGTTCAGGCGATAAATAATAACATTTTTAAACCACAACATGGTGTTATCCCTGGCGGTGCGTGCGCGGCACGCGGATGAAAAGGGGAGGGACGCATCATAGCGGATTTGGCGTGCGAGTGCAGCGCGTAATGGTGAATTCGGTATACACTAAAATGAAGAGACTTGGTGCCAGGTGCGTGAAAACTGTGATATTTATTCATGCATTATGGGAGTTTTCTTAGGAGGCGGTGTGCGTATTGGAATTGATTTGGGGGGAACCAAAACGGAGGTCATTGCACTGAGCGATCGCGGCGAAACGCTGTACCGCCATCGTCTGCCGACCCCCCGGGATGATTATCAGGGAACGTTGCACACCATTGCTACGCTGGTCAATCAAGCCGAACAGGCAACCGGCATGACCGGGAGCGTCGGCGTGGGGATTCCCGGCACCTTGTCGCCGCTCTCCCACCACGTCAAAAACGCCAATTCGGTGTGGTTGAACGACCAGCCGTTGGATAACGATCTCTCCGCGCTGTTGCAGCGCCCGGTGCGTCTCGCCAATGACGCGAATTGTCTGGCGGTGTCTGAGGCGGTGGACGGTGCCGGAGCGGGACTCGATGTGGTGTTTGCCATTATTATCGGTACCGGCTGTGGCGCGGGCATTGCGCTCAACGGACGTGCTCATGCCGGCCGCAACGGCATCGCTGGCGAATGGGGGCATAACCCCTTGCCCTGGCAGAATGAGCAAGAGCGCCAGTTTGCGCAGGCAGAGCCTTGCTATTGTGGTCAACGCGGGTGCATTGAAACCTTTATTTCCGGCACTGGTTTCGCTACCGACTACCGTCATGTCACGGGCCATGCCTGCAACGGGGAAACCATTGTTTCATTGGCGCGTCAGGGAGATAGCGCTGCAGAACAGGCGCTACAACGCTATGAGCAACGTCTAGCCAAATCTATCGCACACGTGATCAATTTAGTGGATCCGGACGTGGTGGTGTTGGGCGGCGGGATGAGCAATGTCCCGCGTTTCTACCAGACGCTGCCCGCGCTGATAACCCCGTGGATTTTCGGTCAGGAGTGCACCACGCCGATTCGTCAGGCAACCCACGGTGATTCCAGCGGCGTGCGCGGTGCCGCCTGGCTGTGGCCAGCGGCATAACGCGCTGGCTCACATCCTGTCAGCCGAGCGCTACAGGGCGTAGCGCTCATCAAGCTGACTGACGCCCAACCCATTCACCTTTTTGACTTTGATCTGCGTGGAGATGCGCGCTTTTATCGCCTCCACGTGGCTGATGACACCAATGGTTTTGCCGGTAGCATTGAGGTTATCCAGCGCATCCAGCGCGTTGTCTAGCGTATCCGCGTCCAACGTGCCAAACCCTTCATCCAGAAATAGCGAGTCAATA
The DNA here is from genome assembly GCF_025962695.1 of Candidatus Symbiopectobacterium sp. NZEC135. Classification (NCBI taxonomy): domain Bacteria; kingdom Pseudomonadati; phylum Pseudomonadota; class Gammaproteobacteria; order Enterobacterales; family Enterobacteriaceae; genus Symbiopectobacterium; species Candidatus Symbiopectobacterium sp. NZEC135. Next base: position 82,695 of record NZ_JAGFPF010000005.1, read on the forward strand.
CGGGTTTTGTTGCTCACCAGATCGGAGAGCGCCAACGCTAACGCCAGGCTGACCAAAAAGCTCTCACCGCCCGACAGGGTACGGGTATCGCGCACTGCATCGGCCTGCCAGGTGTCGAGCACGTGCAGACCGAGTTCATCATCGGTTTTACGCTGTAGCTGATAACGACCGTGCAGGCGGGCAAGGCGTAGGTTGGCTAGATACACCAGATGATCGAGCGTTAGCCCCTGAGCGAACTTACGGAATTTATCACCGCTTTGCGAACCAATCAGATCGTTGAGACAGCTCCAGTCGGCATACTGCTGACTTTGTTGCGCGATCTCCTGTAGCAACACCTGCTGTTTATCCCGTTGCATCTCATCGTTGCGCAGCCGTTGCTGGCACTCACCTTGTTGATAGAGATTGGTTTTCAGTGCGCTATCGAGCTGTTCCAACCGTTGTTCAGGCGTTGTGGCCTCGTCGTCCTCCGGCCCGGTTTCCGGGCGCTGCGCCAGATGCGTGTTCAGCGCGGCAGCGGCCTGTTGTAGCAGTGCTTTGGTTTCCGTGACGGCCTGACGCACTGCGTCGAGTTTAGTGCGCAGCGCCTGACGCGTATCGTCATCCAACAGCGCCTGCTGGAACGCGGCTTCATCAATAAAGGGGCTGCGCGCCAACGCCGTCGCAAACTGGGCTGCGGATTGCTGTTCCGCGTCTACACAGTGTTCGCAGTGTGCGCGTTGGCCAGCCAACTCTCCTGCTAATCGGGCAAGCTGTGCTGCTGCGTCTTGCAGCGTGACGGCTGCCTTATCGATGCTTTGCTGGTGCTGTTCGCTGCGTTGCCGCCATTCTTGACGCACCTGCTGCGTGTCGCGATCGCCAAACAGGGCGTGGCGCTGCGCACGCAAGGCCGCCAGCTGTTTTTCCCCGTCCTGCCATTGTGTCTGTTGTAGTACGGTACTCGCATCGAGTGCCTGTAACGCGTTTTCCCGTTCCTGCACGGTTGCGTGCAGTGAGGACAGCGTGTTGTCATCCTGCTGCAACTGCTGTTCGGTGGTTTTCCAACGTTCAGCTTCGGCGGCACGTTCCGCCAGCCAGCGTTGTTGTTCGGCAAGGGGGGGCGGAACCAGCGCATAGGGGGCGAGCGAAGCGGCGAGTGTTTCTTGCTGTGTTATCAGTGCTGCGGTGAGCTGTTGCTGTTTGTGCGCGGTCTCGGCAAGCCCTTCACGGTGCGCCTGAATACGCTGTTGCAGCAAGGCAAGCTGCTGCTCTGTTTCCTGACGCTGTTGCTGGGCCGTGGTCAGTGAATCCTTACTTTCTTGCCAGCTGCGTTGCAGTTGTTCTTGCGCTTCTATCTGGCTAAACAGGGTATCTGCTTCGCGATCGCAGGCCGTCAGCCATTCGGCAATCTCTTGTTCCTGCTCGGGGGCGAAGGTTACGTGTAAATGCTCACTCACTTGTTGCCAAGCGGTATAGCGCGTTTGGTACAGCGTTTCCTGTTCGGCCCGCTCGGCCTGAAGTTCGTCGCGCTGTTTTGCCAATACGGCGAGCGCGCCCTCGCGCTGTGCCAATTCGCTGCGCACCTGCTGACACAGTGTGCGCAGCTGTGCCATACGCACTTGTGCCTCGGAAGCCGTTAGCGCCAGCGTTTGATACTCGGCAATCGCCGGATGGTGCGTGGAGCCACACAGCGGGCAGGCCTTTCCCGGTTGTAACTGTGCACGCTCAGCCTCCAGCTTAACGATGCGCTGTTCCAGCTCGACACGCTGCTCGACATCGTTCAACTGCTGCTCCAGACGTTGACTGTCCGCGCGTTGCGTGTCGATACTCAGGCTGTCGGCCTGAAAACGCTGGTCCAGCGTGAGCCATTTGCTGGCGCTATTTTGCTGCTGTTGACGCAGGTTACTCAGTGCCTGTGTCAATTCCCCGAACTGCCGTCGCGCTTGCCGCGCACGTTGATGTGCCGCATAGCGTTCACGCAAACCAGCAATCGGATTCGCGGTTTCTGCCTGTAGCCACACCTGTTGCTGCTGCTCGCATTGACGCTGCAAGAGCGCGTCGCGCTGATGTTGTGCGCTACGTTGTTCATTCAACGCCACCTGCTGGTGCGTCATCGCCTGTTCATCGCTCGTCAGACGCTGCTGCTGCGTCTCCACAGCAGTCAGTTCTCCAGACAGGCGCTGCTGTTCCTGGAATGCCGCGCGCCATGCGCCGAGTTGTTCGCCCCAGTGACGGTGATGGGGGTGCTGCTGCTGGTAATGGCGTCGGGTTTCACGCTGTGTGCGTAGGGTATCGCGCTGGCGAAGCAGGTCGGTCAGTTGCTGTTGTTGGTTATCACGTTGCGTTTGTGTTTGGGTTAACGCTTGTCGATGTTCGGCACAACGTTCCCCCTGGCGAGCGATGTCCTGATCGAGCGGTATGACCTGCTGCTCGATCAGCGCTTCTTCCTGCTGGCGTGCAGCGTTGTGTCGCTGCTGTGCCTGTTGCGCTTGCAGGAACAACTGCTGTTGCTGTTGATGTGCTATCTGGCTAGCGGTGTGTTGTTGGGCTAACGCGGTTTCACGCGCTTGTGCTGCAACCCGAGCCAACTGAGCACGCTCGTGTTCGCGTTGCAAGGGGCGCAATTTTTCTGCTGGCTCGTCGCGTTCCAGCCGTAATCGATCGGGTTCAGCGTCCCGTTGCGCCTGCTCGGACGCCTCAGCCTGCTGCTGCTTTTGGCGTAAGTCCTGTTGCAGATGCCGTTCTTGAGCCTGCCATTGCTGGTGTGTCAGTGCTTGCTCACGTTTTTCACGCAGTTGCTGCTCTTCTTGCTGTCTTTGTTTCAGTGTTGCTTGTACCACGTCGCGCTCATCGTTATCCAACAGTGCGATGGCTGAGGCGCGCGCTTGTAGCGTGTCCAATACCCCTTTTGCTTCTTTATGCCGCTCATAGATCCGGCTGGAGATGTCACCATAAATTGCTGTGCCGGTCAGTTCCTCCAGCAGTGCCGCGCGGTCTTTAGTATCGGCGTTGAGAAAGGCGGCAAATTGCCCCTGTGAGAGCATCATTGAGCGAGTAAAACGCTCAAAATCCAATCCGGTAATACGGACGGTGTGAGCCAGTTTTTCGGACAGCTTTTGTGTGAGGATCTTGCCGTCTTCGATCAGCGCCAGTTCAGCTTTCGGCGTTTGCAGATTGCCGTCTGTCGCATCTTTGGCTCGGCGTTGACTCCAGAACGCGCGATAGCCGACGCCTTTGACCTCAAACTCCACTTCAGCCAGACAGTCGGCGGTGTTGCGCGTCATCAGCTCGTTCTGCGTGGCGGAGAGCGCATTTAGCCGCGGCGTCTGGTGATACAGCGCCAGGCAAATGGCATCCAGCAGCGTAGTTTTTCCCGCGCCGGTTGGGCCTGTGATGGCAAACAGACCGTTGCTGGCAAACGGCTCCTGCGTGAAGTCAATCTTCCATTCGCCTTTGAGCGAGTTGAGGTTTTTTAACCGTAGGCTCAGGATTTTCATGCTTGTGGCGCTCCTTCGCTGACGTCTCGGACGATTTCATTGAACAGCGGACGCAGTCGTGCTTGCTGTTCTTGCGCCATGTCAGTCAGCGCCAGTTTGCGTTCGAAAACGTCCTGTGGGGATAATTCGTCCAGCGTTTCTTTCTTTTCGCGGGCAATGGCCTGCAAGCGCTGCTCACGGTTGCGCCGTAACAGCAACACGTCGACGGGCAATGTGTGCGTTAACTGTTGGATACGTTGCTGCATATCGCTAAGGTAGGTATCGGTGGCGATCTCAATGTCCAGCCAGACGCGCTGCCCCGCTTCGGGTTCGGGTAGGCTGTGCAACTGCTGCTCAATGTCCGCCAGATTGCCTTTGATGAGACGCATCGGTTGCGTCACCGGTACGGGCAGTAGCGTTATTTCCGGGGGAACGTCTGGCGTGAAGTCGATCAACGCGACCGATTTCTCACTGCCAAGTTCATCAAAACTCAGGGCAATCGGGGAGCCGCTGTAGCGGATATGCTCACTGTGCCCCACGCGCTGCGGGCGGTGGATATGCCCAAGGGCGATATAATCGGCAGGCGGAAAGGCCTGTACCGGGAAAGCATCGAGCGAGCCGATGTAGATCTCGCGTACCGCTTCCGAAGCGGTAACCCCCACGGTGGTCAGGTGTCCGGTGGCGATAATCGGCAGGGGCAATGCCAGCGTGTCGCGCAAATCGCAGGCGTGCCGGTAGCACTGCGCGTAGTGTTCGCTGATGGCGTCTTGCAAGGCGAGCTGTTTTTCCACGCCGGATTGACCCGCCAGGCTGCGCAGGATGTCGCGTGGGCGCAGAAACGGAATGGCGCACAGCATTGCGCCGGGCGTGCCTTGACGGGTATTGAGTGTGAGGACCTGCTGCGTGACATCTTCGGCGGCGTTGGCGATAACACGGGTATTGAGGCACGCCAGCAGATCCCGCGATTCATTCAGGGTTGCTACCGCATCGTGGTTTCCTGCCAGTAATACCAATTGGCATCCGGTGGTGCGCAATGCCACCACAAACCGGTTGAGCATTTCGCGCGCATAGCTCGGCGGTGAACCGTTATCAAAGATGTCACCGGCCACAATCAGCGCATCGACTTGATGTTCGGTTATCTGCACGATAAGCCAGTCGAGAAACGCTTGATGCTCCGGTGCGCGGCTTTTAGTATAAAAATATTGGCCCAGATGCCAGTCTGCGGTGTGAATGATACGCATGGCGTTTCCTGTTAGACGTGCTATCTACTTGTAGGGCGATTATACGCAGTGAGGGCGGCGACTGTCGTTACCGCCGCGAACATTTTGGAAACAGCTGTTAAATCGGGTGTTACCTTCAGTTTGGGTTTTCATAAATCTGTCATAAAACTGACGCATACTGCTTTCGCCCACAGAAGATAAGCCGCTCAGGCACCTTATAGGTAACGTGGGCAATCGTGAGATTTCGTTATTGTTGACGCGTTTCATACGCTGACTAACGGCAGGATGAACAATGGCAAGACGCATACTGGTCGTAGAAGATGAAGCGCCGATTCGTGAAATGGTGTGCTTCGTATTAGAGCAAAACGGCTATCAATCCGTTGAAGCGGAAGATTATGACAGCGCTGTGACGCGTTTGTCCGAACCCTATCCGGATCTGGTACTGCTGGACTGGATGTTGCCAGGTGGCTCGGGATTGCAGTTTATCAAGCACATGAAGCGCGAAGCGCTAACGCGGGATATTCCCGTCATGATGTTGACGGCGCGCGGCGAAGAGGAAGATCGCGTGCGTGGGCTTGAGGTGGGGGCAGATGATTATATCACCAAGCCGTTTTCGCCCAAAGAGCTGGTAGCGCGCATCAAGGCAGTGATGCGCCGTATTTCACCCATGGCGGTGGAAGAGGTCATTGAAATGCGGGGGTTGAGTCTGGACCCAACGTCGCATCGCGTTACCACCGAACAACACGCGCTGGAGATGGGGCCGACCGAATTCAAGCTGCTGCATTTCTTTATGACACACGCTGAGCGTGTATACAGCCGCGAGCAGTTGCTCAATAACGTTTGGGGAACTAACGTTTATGTTGAGGATCGTACTGTGGACGTGCATATTCGTCGCTTGCGCAAAGCGCTGGAAACCAGCGGACACGATAAAATGGTGCAAACGGTCCGGGGAACGGGGTACCGTTTTTCTACGCGTTATTGATGCGCGCGTGAGCCATAGCGTGCGCGACATCGTGGCTGAATACCGCCAAAGCGGAGAATTTTTAACGTGTTAGAACGTCTTTCGTGGAAAAAGCTGGCATTGGAGCTGGCTTTTTTTTGCTTGCCAGCCCTGCTGTTGGGTCTGATTTTCGGCTACCTGCCCTGGTTTATGCTGGCGGCGGTGCTGGTGGTGCTTGGCTGGAATTATTACAACCAGCTTAAACTCTCCTACTGGCTGTGGGTCGATCGCAGCATGACGCCACCGCCCGGGCGCTGGAGCTGGGAGCCGCTGTTTTACGGGCTGTATCAAATGCAGTTGCGCAATCGGCGGCGGCGGCGCGAACTGGCCTTGCTGATCAAACGTTTTCGCAGCGGGGCCGAGTCGTTGCCTGATGGTGTGGTGATCACCACCGAAGAGGGCACCATTATCTGGTGCAACGGCCTGTCGCAGCATTTACTTAGCCTGCGTTGGCCGGAAGATAACGGCCAGAATATCCTCAACTTGCTGCGCTATCCCGAGTTCACCCAATACATGCGCCAGCAGGATTTCACCCGCGCCCTGACCCTGCAACTGATCAATTCACACCATGTCGAATTCCGTGTTATGCCGTACTCGGAAGGGCAATTATTGATGGTGGTGCGTGACATTACCCAGATGCATCAGTTGGAGGGGGCTCGGCGTAATTTCTTCGCCAACGTCAGCCATGAATTACGCACGCCACTCACCGTGCTGCAAGGTTACCTGGAGATGATGCAGGACGATTCACTGGACGGTGCCTTACGCAGCAAAGCGCTCTCTACCATGCAGGAACAGACGCGGCGCATGGATGGGTTGGTGAAACAGCTGCTCACGTTATCGAAAATCGAAGCAGCAGCACCGATCAATCTGGCGGAAAAAGTCGATGTGCCACGGATGCTGCGCATACTGCAACGTGAAGCGCAAACGCTGAGTCAGGATCGTCACGAAATTGTGTTCCGCATCAACGATGGGCTGAGCGTTTACGGCAATGAAGAGCAGTTGCACAGCGCCTTTTCCAATCTGGTGTACAATGCGGTCAATCACACGCCGGAAGGCACGCGCATTGAAGTGTGCTGGCAAAAAATCACGCAGGGCGCGCAGTTTCAGGTCAGCGATAATGGCCCTGGTATTGCCGCCGAGCATATTCCTCGCCTGACCGAGCGTTTTTATCGTGTGGATAAAGCACGCTCACGTCAAACGGGCGGCAGCGGGTTGGGGCTTGCTATCGTCAAGCATGCGCTCAGCCATCATGATTCGCGGCTGGAGATCCTGAGTGAACCGGGTGCTGGCGCGCGTTTTATGTTTACGCTTCCTAACCGGTTGATTGTCCCTGCCTCTCTGTCGGAGAATAGCACCACCCCTTTGGCCTGATGGAGCGTTGACCTATGATGCCAGCCCCGCGTTTTTCGGGTTTATTGCTCTGTGCTGCGCTGTTACTCGGTGGCTGGAGCCACGTTGCGCGCAGTGAGCAAATGCTGGCGGGTAATCTTTCCAGTGCCGGTTCTGACACCCTGGCGACGCTGATGGCGTTTTGGGCTGCTGATTTCAACCAGCATTATCCCAGCGTTAACGTTCAGATGCAGGCGGCGGGATCGTCATCGGCACCGACGGCACTTGCCTCCGGCGCGGCACAGCTTGGCCCGATGAGCCGGGCCATGAAGGCCAGTGAGATTGATGCCTTTGTGCAACGCTACGGATACCCTCCACTGGCTGTTCCGGTGGCGATGGATGCGCTGGTGGTGTTAGTCAATCAGGATAATCCGCTGCCGGGGTTGAACGTGCAACAGCTCGATGCGCTGTTCTCTATTACCCATCGCTGCGGGGCGACGCAAACCGTCACCCACTGGCGCGATCTCGGGCTGACGGGAGAATGGGCATCGCGCCGTGTGTTGCGTTACGGACGCAACTCTGCGTCAGGCACCTATGGCTTTTTTAAGCAGCAAGCGCTGTGCGGTGGTGATTTCTTACCGCTGGTAAATGAGCTTCCGGGTTCTGCGTCGGTAGTACAGGCCGTAGCCACATCCACACAGGCGATTGGTTATGCCAGCATTGGTTTTCGCGCCAGCGGAGTGAGAATGTTGCCGCTGGCGGCGCAGGGAAACGACTACGTTGCGCCGACGGTGGACAATATTCGCAGCGGGCGTTATCCCTACGCGCGCTATCTCTATATTTATGTCAATAAAGCGCCAGAGCACGCGCTGGATAGCCTGACGGCCGCCTTTATGGATCGGGTGCTGTCTACCGCCGGGCAAAGTCTGGTGAGTCAGGATGGCTATCTTCCGTTGCCTGAGCATGTGCGGGTTAATGCACGCCAGCAACTCGGCCTGTAACACGCCATTATTCTCGCCCATCACTGTCATTCCCTCTCATCACTGTCATTCCGCGCAGGCGGGAACCTCGTGCAGGTGAAACGCGTTCATTCTGTCACAGACCCCCGGCTTTCGCCGAAGATGACGAGAGGAAAGTGGTTTTATCATTAGTCTGACGTGAATTTTATTCATGTTAGTCGCGGAAAGTGAAAATTATTCTATTGCCCTCAACCGGTTGCCATGACAGGATTTACCTACCTTCTAGCCGTCCAGATGTCTAAATAAGTATAGGGCGTGATTACTGTACGGCGTGACTATTTATTTTGAAACTATTTTGCAATGCCGCTTGCCTCACGCTGTGACGAGAGGGCGTTGTTGCGAAAGATCAGGAGTTTATCATGGCTAAAGTACTTCCCCCTTTCCGCGCTGATGTGGTTGGCAGCCTGCTGCGTCCCGCCGCAATCAAAGAAGCACGTCTGCAATTTCAGTCCGGTGCCATTAATGCGGATCAACTGCGCACTGTGGAAGATGCAGAAATTCTGCGTGCCGTTGAGTTGCAACGTGAAGCCGGGCTTCAGGTTGTTACCGATGGCGAATTCCGTCGCGCCTGGTGGCACTTCGACTTTTTCGAAGGGTTGAACGGGGTAGAGGCTTTCGAGGCGGATCACGGTATTCAGTTTAATGGAATCCAAACCAAGTCCCGCGCCATCAAGGTGACGGACAAGGTCAGCTTTAACCAACAGCATCCAATGCTGGCGCATTTTCGCTACCTGAACAACATTGCGGGTGATGTGACCGCCAAGATGACGATCCCTAGCCCGAGCGTGTTCCATTTCCGTGGCGGGCGCAAGGCTATCGACAGTCAGGTTTATCCCACGCTGGATGCTTATTTCGACGATTTGGCGCAGACCTGGCACGATGCGATTCATGCTTTCTACGCCGCGGGCTGCCGCTATCTGCAACTGGATGATACCGTATGGGCTTACCTGTGTTCAGACGATCAAAAACGCCAAATTCGCGAACGCGGTGAAGATCCGGAACAACTGGCCCGTATCTATGCTGACGTGCTGAATAAAGCGTTGGTGGGTAAACCTGCTGACCTGACGATCGGTTTGCACGTATGCCGTGGCAACTTCCGCTCTACCTGGATTTCTGAAGGCGGGTACGAGCCGGTGGCGTCGATCCTGTTTGGTGAAGTCAATGTGGACGAGTTTTTCCTTGAGTACGATAACGATCGCTCAGGTGGATTCGAGCCGCTGCGTTTCATTAAACCGGGACACCAACAAGTGGTGCTGGGTCTGGTGACCACCAAAAACGGCGAGTTGGAAGATCCGGCCTTACTGAAGGCGCGTATCGATGAAGCGGCGAAATACGTTGATATCAAACAGCTTTGCCTCAGCCCGCAGTGCGGTTTTGCCTCCACGGAAGAGGGCAATAGCCTGACGGAAGCACAGCAGTGGGCCAAACTGCGTTTGGTTGTGGATACCGCTGCCGCTGTGTGGGGTAAGTAACACCCGAGCGCACAACGCCGGGGACGCGGTCTGCTATCCCCGGTGTATCCTCGACGCTCCCCTGTGGGGCGTCACAACCTGCAAATCCGCTTACACCGTTTACCGCGTAATCCCCTGCTACTTGCCCCCCTTTTGCAGCAAAAAGCGCTTCTTATGCTGAGGCACTGCCTCTTTTGTGTCCGTTTTGCGCGTATAACGCGTTTTTATACTGGTTTTATTGCAAAGCAAAGGCGGTAAATGCACAAATCATGTGCGGAAGGTTGTGTGAGTCATGATATTATCTTCTGACTATTGTTGTTAGGTTGGCGCAATACTTCGCATTTTGGATCGCTACTTGTCTTTTATTGCTATAAACGTTTTACTTAGCGCCCTATAACGTCTGCGCGATAAGAATAATTTATACCACGCCGCAGTTCGTCTTCTCATTTTGTCGCATTTATATACAGGCAACACAACGTAACTATGAGTCATCGTTTAACATCCAAAGATATCGTAGCGCTGGGGTTTATGACCTTTGCGCTGTTTGTCGGGGCGGGGAACATCATTTTCCCGCCAATTGTGGGGTTGCAGGCCGGTGAACACGTCTGGACTGCCGCGCTTGGCTTTTTGCTCACCGCGGTGGGCCTACCAGTGTTGACCGTGGTTGCGTTGGCGCGCGTGGGCGGTGGGGTTGATGCGTTGAGCTCCCCCATCGGGCAGAAGGCCGGCGTGCTGCTGGCGACCGTGTGTTATCTGGCCGTCGGACCGCTGTTCGCTACGCCGCGTACTGCCACGGTATCGTTCGAAGTGGGATTGGCTCCGCTGTTTGGCGATACTGCCACGCCGTTGCTGATCTATAGCGTGGTCTATTTCGCGCTGGTGATCGGTATTTCTCTCTATCCGGGTCGTCTGCTGGATACGGTCGGCCATGTGCTGGCACCGTTAAAAATTCTGGCGCTGGCGGTACTGGGATTGGCGGCGGTGATGTGGCCTGCGGGCTCATCGATACCGGCGACCGATATCTATCAAACCGTGCCGTTTTCTAACGGTTTTGTGAACGGTTACCTGACGATGGATACCCTGGGTGCCATGGTATTCGGGATCGTTATCGTTAATGCGGCCCGTTCACGCGGCGTGACCGATGCTACGCTGCTGACTCGCTATACCATCTGGGCCGGTTTGATTGCTGGCGTCGGGTTGACGTTGGTCTATCTGAGCCTGTTCAAACTGGGTTCGGTGAGCGGTGAGCTGATTCCTAACGCGCAAAACGGTGCCGAAATCCTGCATGCTTACGTGCAGCACACCTTTGGCAGCATGGGTAGCGGCTTCCTGGCATTGTTGATTTTTATCGCCTGCATGGTGACTGCGGTTGGCCTGACCTGTGCCTGCGCCGAATTTTTCTCTCAGTATTTGCCGTTTTCCTACCGCACGCTGGTGTTTGTGCTGGGGGGCTTCTCGGCGTTAGTGGCTAATCTGGGGTTAAGTCATCTGATTCAGCTTTCCATTCCGGTGCTGACAGCGATCTATCCGCCCTGTATCATTCTGGTTTTGCTGAGTTTTACTTTGCGCTGGTGGAATCAGGCTTCGCGTATTGTGGCCCCGGTCATGTTAATCAGCCTGTTATTCGGCCTGATTGATGGGGTAAAATCATCGACCTTTGCGTCATTGCTGCCAGCCTGGAGTCTGAATTTGCCTTTGGGTGAACAGGGATTGGCCTGGTTGCCACCATCGCTGGTGGTGCTGCTGGCTGCGGTTATTTATGACCGGCTGAGCGGGCGTCAGGAAGTGACTGCGCACCAATAACGCACTCATGCTGCATTTTTCACCACAGGCTGTCGCCTGTGGTTTTTCTTTTGTAAGACAGGGCTGCTTAATTTATGGAACAACAATCCGCTAAGCTAAAGCGTGGGTTAAGCACGCGGCATATCCGCTTCATTGCACTCGGATCGGCGATTGGTACCGGGCTGTTTTATGGCTCGGCCAGTGCCATTCAGATGGCAGGACCCAGCGTGCTGTTGGCGTATATCATCGGCGGCGTTATCGCCTATATCATTATGCGTGCGTTGGGAGAGATGTCGGTCAATAATCCGCAGGCCAGCTCCTTTTCCCGCTACGCGCAGGATTATCTGGGGCCGATGGCGGGCTACATCACCGGATGGACCTACTGCTTTGAGATCCTCATCGTTGCCATCGCGGATGTGACCGCGTTTGGTATCTATATGAGCGTCTGGTTCCCTGATGTGCCGCACTGGATCTGGGTACTGAGCGTGGTGTTGATCATTGGTGCCATCAACCTGATGAGCGTGAAAGTGTTCGGCGAGCTGGAGTTTTGGCTCTCGTTCTTCAAAGTCGCCACCATTATTATCATGATCGTGGCGGGCATTGGGATTATCGTGTGGGGTATCGGTAACGGCGGCCAGCCAACCGGAATCAGTAACTTGTGGAGCCACGGCGGTTTCTTCAGTAACGGTGTGATGGGCATGGTCCTGTCGCTGCAACTGGTGATGTTTGCCTACGGCGGTATCGAAATCATTGGTATCACCGCCGGTGAAGCCAAAGATCCGCATAAATCCATTCCGCGTGCGATTAACTCGGTGCCATGGCGCATCCTGGTGTTCTACGTGGGGACGCTGTTTGTCATTATGTCGATTTACCCTTGGAATCAGGTGGGGACTGACGGCAGCCCGTTTGTGTTGACCTTCCAGCATCTCGGCATTACAGCAGCGGCGGGCATTCTGAATTTTGTGGTGATCACTGCGTCTCTGTCGGCGATTAACAGCGACGTGTTTGGCGTGGGCCGCATGATGCACGGCATGGCCGAGCAGGGTAACGCGCCCAAGGTCTTTGCCAAGGTGTCACAGCGCGGTATTCCGTGGGTCACGGTCGTTGTGATGATGGCGGCGCTGTTGGTGGCGGTTTACCTTAACTACATTATGCCGGGCAAAGTGTTTTTGGTGATTGCGTCGCTGGCAACCTTCGCCACCGTGTGGGTGTGGATCATGATCCTTTGCTCGCAAATCGCATTCCGCCGTCGTTTAAGCGAGAACGAGGTGAAGGCGCTGGCGTTCCCGCTACCGGGTGGCGTGGCCTCCTCTGTGGTCGGTATCGTGTTCCTGGTGTTTATTATCGGGCTGATTGGTTACTTCGAAGAAACGCGCGTTTCCCTCTACGTGGGCGCACTGTGGATTGCGCTGCTGCTGTTGGGCTATGCCTTTAAACAGAAACGGCAGAAGCTGGCGAATGACAACGCGTAAGTGGCGTTGAGTGGCAATGACAGAACGGGGCGCAAAGCCCCGTTTTTTATGCTCTGAACGTTGCTCATAAAAAAGCCGACGGCATAGCGTCGGCTTGTTGTCGCGGAAAAGGACGAGATTACAGCTTGTCGGCGTTTTCCGTAAGGTATTTGGCAACGCCATCTGGCGATGCGCCCATACCGGATTTACCTTTTTCCCACTGCGCCGGGCACACTTCGCCGTGCTCTTCGTGGAATTGCAGTGCATCAACCATGCGCAGCATTTCATCAATGTTGCGGCCCAGCGGCAGATCGTTGACAACCTGATGGCGTACCACGCCTTCTTTATCGACAAGGAAAGAGCCGCGCAGTGCCACACCCGCATCCGGGTGCTCAATGCCATAGGCTTTCTGGATTTCACGCTTCACGTCGGCGACCATGGCGTATTGCACCGGGCCGATACCGCCGCTTTTTACCGGCGTGTTGCGCCAGGCGTTGTGAACGAATTCGGAGTCAAAAGAGACACCAACCACTTCCACGCCGCGATCTTGAAACTCTTTGTAGCGGTGGTCAAAGGCGATCAGTTCTGACGGGCAGACGAAGGTAAAGTCCATCGGCCAGAAGAAAATCACTGCCGCTTTACCGCTGATGTGCTTTTTCAGATTGAAGTTTTCAACGATTTCACCATTGCCTAATACGGCAGCAGCGGTGAAGTCAGGGGCTTGACGCGTTACCAGGACCATAATAACTCCTGTAAAAGTGATTAAAAGGACGAGGATGAAAAAACAACAGGCAGTATAGGGTTTCTTTCCTCATGAATACAGGTTAACAGACCGATTGATGAGATAGGTTTTGTCTATTGAATTGATTGGTCATACCCAGCATAAATTGACAGCCTTACAGTTGTTGCAAGCGAGCCTGTTCCATCATGCGTGGATAGAAACACCAAAAATAGTCTTCAAAGGCGGTGTAGTGCCGCTCGATATCCTCAAACGAGCCTGCCAACGCCGCTAATCGGGGGCGACGTATCGCCATGCGTTGCAGTACATCGGCAATAAAGGGCAGCTCGGCGTAGCGCTCCAGCCAGCGTTCACGCCACAGATAGTGATTCAGGTTTTGAAAGCGTTCCGGCGTGTCGGCCAGATGCGGCTCTATCTGGGTGCGAGCGGTATCGACAAACGCTTCCAGCGATTGCTGCGGACACACGCGCGTCCAGTGACGGGCAAGAAAATGGTCCCACAGCACGTCAAGCGTGATGGGTGCTACGCGGCGGTAATCGGCGCTGAAATGGGCAGCGGCAGCTTTTACTTCGACCTGACTGTCCGTTAGCACATCAATGCGGCGGTGCAGGCGGATACCTGACACCACGTCATCGCTAAAGCCTTGTTGCGGGTTACCGCGCACAAAGTCTGCCATCAGGTTGCCGAGAAGCGAACTGTCGGCTAGCGTGGCCAAGTGAAGATGAGCAAGAAAATTCATTTTGCCAGTTTACATCAATTTCGTGCGTCGTTTGCTTATTTGTTGCAGCCGCGCGCTTACGGCTCTAGACTAGGCCGCCGTTTTTTTACCTGTTCCTGTCGAACACTCTTTTATAAATAGCACAACCAAGTGAATAGCCATGCGAGTCTCTGATTTTTCGTTTGAACTTCCCGAAGCGCTTATTGCGCACTATCCGCAGGCGCAGCGTAGCGGTTGTCGATTGCTGTCGCTGGACGGTCCGACGGGAGCCCTGACCCATGGTGTTTTCACCGATCTGCTGGATAAACTGGCACCGGGCGATCTGCTGGTGTTTAACAATACGCGCGTCATTCCTGCTCGTCTGTTTGGCCAAAAGGCCAGCGGTGGCAAGATTGAAGTGCTGGTTGAGCGCGTGCTGGATACGCGGCGCGTGCTGGCGCATGTCAAAGCGTCCAAGGCGCCCAAACCGGGAACGGAACTGTTGCTGGGAGAAGACGGCAGCGTCAAGGCCGTGATGGCAGCGCGCCACGATACGCTGTTTGAGCTGCACTTTGACGATACGCGCGATGTGCTGACGATACTCAATGACATCGGCCACATGCCACTGCCGCCTTATATTGACCGACCGGATGAAGACGCCGATCGTGAACTGTATCAAACGGTGTATAGCCAGCGCCCCGGCGCGGTTGCCGCACCGACAGCGGGCCTGCACTTTGATGAGCCACTGTTGGCGGCGCTGCGCGAGAAAGGGATTGAAATGGCGTTTGTCACCCTGCACGTTGGTGCAGGCACTTTTCAGCCGGTGCGGGTTGATACCATCGAAGATCACATCATGCACGCGGAGTATGCTGAAGTGCCGCAGGACGTGGTCGATGCTGCGCTGGCGTGTAAAGCGCGCGGTAATCGCGTGATCGCCGTTGGCACCACCTCGGTGCGTTCATTGGAAAGCGCGGCGCAGGCGGCGCACGATGCGCTGATTGCCCCTTTCTTCGGTGATACCCGCATTTTTATCTATCCCGGCTATCATTATCGCGTGATCGACGCGCTGGTGACTAACTTCCATCTGCCGGAATCAACGCTGATCATGCTGGTGTCTGCGTTTGCGGGCTATCAGCACACCATGGCGGCTTACCGTGCGGCGGTGAGCGAGCAGTATCGCTTTTTCAGCTACGGCGACGCCATGTTTATTACACGCAATCCCACCGCTGAAGCGGAGCAGGTCGCCAGTGCGGCGGGCAACGACGCTTAAATTTTTTGAAAACAAACGCATAATAGCGCCGCAGAATGCAATCTGTTGGCGTGTTGACTGACTTACCAATGACAACATCGGACTGTTTTTCCGGTGCTGGAGGCAAAGTGAAATACGAATTGTTGCAAACCGATGGTCGCGCGCGCCGTGGTCGTCTTGTTTTTGAGCGTGGCGTGGTGGAAACCCCGGCGTTTATGCCGGTTGGCACCTACGGCACGGTAAAGGGCATGACGCCCGAGGAAGTCAAAGAGACCGGTGCGCAAATCCTGCTCGGTAACACCTTCCACCTGTGGCTGCGCCCGGGCCAGGAGATCATGAAGCTGCACGGCGATTTGCATGATTTCATGCAATGGCATGGCCCGATCCTGACCGATTCTGGCGGATTTCAGGTATTCAGCTTGGGCGACATCCGCAAAATCACCGAAGAGGGTGTGCACTTCCGTAATCCGATCAACGGCGACCCGATTTTCCTCAGCCCGGAAAAATCGATGGAAATCCAGTACGATCTCGGCTCTGATATCGTGATGATTTTCGATGAGTGTACGCCTTATCCTGCTGATTGGGATTATGCCAAACGCTCGATGGAAATGTCGTTGCGTTGGGCGAAGCGCAGCCGCGATCGTTTTGATGAACTCAATAACAACAATGCGTTATTTGGTATCATCCAGGGAAGTGTTTACGAAGATTTACGCGATGTCTCCGTAAAAGGGCTGGTAGAGATTGGCTTTGATGGGTACGCTGTGGGCGGTCTGGCCGTAGGGGAACCGAAGGCGGATATGCACCGCATTCTGGAGCATGTTTGCCCGCAGATCCCGGCGGATAAACCCCGTTATCTGATGGGGGTCGGCAAGCCTGAGGATCTGGTGGAAGGCGTGCGGCGCGGCATCGACATGTTTGACTGTGTGATGCCAACGCGCAATGCGCGCAACGGCCACCTGTTTGTCACCGACGGTGTGGTAAAAATTCGCAATGCGGTACACAAGGATGACACTCGTCCGTTGGATGAGCACTGTGATTGCTACACGTGTCGCAATTATAGCCGCGCTTACTTGCATCATCTCGACCGTTGCAACGAAATACTCGGCGCGCGCCTCAATACCATCCACAATTTGCGGTATTATCAACGGTTGATGGCGGGTTTACGCCAGGCCATCGAAGAGGGTAAATTAGAGCACTTTGTGGCGGATTTTTACCAACGGATTGGCAAACCGATGCCGTCCCTTGCTGAAACAGCGGCAGGTCAACACGACTGACGACGCGGTTTTCGTACCTGCTGCGCGTGATGTGTACGGTTGAAGCGTTTTAGGCACATTTGGATTTCATATACTTTTGCACACGTTTGGTTTGATAACAAAGAGGATAGTTAAATGAGTTTTTTCATTTCTGATGCTGTGGCTGCAACTGGCGCTCCGGCTCAAAGTCCGTACTCTCTGGTGATTATGCTGGCTGTTTTTGGCCTGATTTTTTACTTCATGATTCTGCGTCCTCAGCAAAAGCGCGCTAAAGATCATAAGAAACTGATGGACTCCATTTCCAAAGGGGATGAAGTGCTGACAACCGGCGGTTTGGTCGGTCGCGTGACCAAAGTCTCTGAGACCGGGTACATCGCTATCGCGCTGAACGACACCAATGAAGTGGTTATCAAACGTGATTTCGTGGCTGCCGTATTGCCAAAGGGCACCATCAAAGCCCTGTAATTTTTGATTTTCCCGAAGGGAACTGCCGTGTTAAACCGTTATCCTTTGTGGAAGTACCTGATGCTGGTCGTGGCATTACTTATCGGCCTGCTTTATGCACTTCCTAACCTGTATGGTGAGGATCCGGCGGTACAAATCACTGGCGCGCGAGGTATCGCCGCCAGTGAGTCAACGCTGATCCAAGTCCAGAATGTATTACAAGAACAGCAGATCACCAGCAAGTCGCTCGCGTTAGAAAGTGGTGCGATCCTTGCCCGTTTCTCCACCCCGGATATTCAGCTGCGCGCTCGTGAAGCGCTGGTGAATGCGTTGGGTGAGAAGTATGTCGTGGCCTTGAACCTGGCCCCCGCAACGCCAAACTGGCTGCGCATGCTGCGTGCAGAACCCATGAAACTGGGCCTAGACCTGCGCGGCGGCGTACACTTCCTGATGGAAGTGGATATGGAAACGGCGTTAGGTAAACTGCAAGAGCAGACCATGGATTCCCTGCGCAGCGATCTGCGTGAAAAAGGTATTCCTTACGCCACCGTGCGTAAAGCGGATGACAATACCGTAGAGATCCGTTTCCGCGATGCGGCAACGCGTAACGACGCTATTTCGTATCTCACCACCCGTCATCGCGATCTGGTATTTAATGCCAGCGGCGATAACCTGATGCGTGCGATGATGAGCGCCGAGCGCCTGCGTGAAGCGCGCGAATACGCCGTCCAGCAAAACATCAATATCCTGCGTAACCGTGTTAACCAACTTGGCGTAGCCGAACCGTTGGTACAGCGTCAGGGTGCGGATCGTATCGTGGTTGAGTTGCCCGGTATTCAAGACACCGCGCGTGCCAAAGAGATTCTGGGTGCAACAGCCACGCTGGAATTCCGTCTGGTCAACAGTTCTGCGGACGTAACGGCAGCGGCTAATGGCCGTGTTCCGGCTGATTCCGAA
Organism: Candidatus Symbiopectobacterium sp. NZEC135; assembly: GCF_025962695.1. Taxonomy (NCBI): domain Bacteria; kingdom Pseudomonadati; phylum Pseudomonadota; class Gammaproteobacteria; order Enterobacterales; family Enterobacteriaceae; genus Symbiopectobacterium; species Candidatus Symbiopectobacterium sp. NZEC135. The sequence continues at coordinate 100,738 of NZ_JAGFPF010000005.1, forward strand.
GTGAAAAACATGCGTGATGGCACCCCGGTGGTGCTGTATAAGCGTGTGATCCTCACCGGTGACCACATTACTGATTCGACCTCCAGTGCCGACGAATACGGTCGTCCGCAGGTAAATATCTCGCTGGACAGCGCGGGCGGTAACGCCATGTCCAATTTCACTAAGGATAGCATCGGCAAACCGATGGCAACCCTGTTTGTGGAATACAAGGACAGCGGTAAGAAAGATGCCGCGTCGGGTCGTTCCATTCTGGAAAAACATGAAGAAGTGATCAACGTCGCGACCATTCAGTCGCGTCTGGGTAACAGCTTCCGTATTACCGGTATCGACAACCCGAACGAAGCGCGTCAGCTCTCGCTGTTGCTGCGTGCCGGTGCATTGATTGCCCCGATCCAGATTGTTGAAGAGCGCACCATTGGGCCAACGCTGGGGATGCAAAACATCACCCAGGGCCTTGAAGCCTGCTTGTGGGGTTTGGTGGCATCCATCCTGTTTATGGTGGTGTTCTACAAAGGGTTTGGTGTTATTGCGACCACGGCGTTGGTGGCTAACCTGGTGCTGATCGTCGGGGTGATGTCACTGTTGCCGGGGGCGACGCTCACCATGCCGGGGATTGCCGGTATCGTGTTGACGCTGGCGGTGGCGGTCGATGCCAACGTACTGATTAACGAACGCATCAAAGAAGAATTCAGCAACGGGCGCACGGTTCAGCAAGCCATTCATGAAGGCTACAAAGGTGCGTTCTCCAGTATCATCGATGCCAACCTGACAACGATGATCACGGCAGTGATTCTGTACGCTGTGGGGACCGGTTCAATCAAAGGCTTTGCCATTACAACGGCGATTGGGGTTGCAACCTCGATGTTTACCGCTATTGTTGGCACCCGTGCGATTGTGAATCTGGTTTACGGCGGCAAACGCGTTAACAAGCTGTCTATTTGAGGAGTGCGTCGTGGCACAGGAATATACTGTTGAACAGCTCAACTATGGTCGTAAAGTCTATGACTTTATGCGTTGGGATAACGTCGCGTTCGTCATTTCGGGCACTTTGTTAATCCTGTCACTGATTGTCATGGGTGTGCGTGGGTTTAACTGGGGACTGGATTTCACCGGTGGTACGGTGATTGAAATCAACCTGGAAAAACCGGCCGATCTGGACTTGATTCGTGGCTCGCTGGAAAAAGCCGGTTTTGCCGATCCGTTGATTCAGAACTTCGGTAGCAGCCGTGATGTGATGGTGCGCATGCCGCCGAGCGTGGGCACTGCAGGTCAGGAACTGGGCAACAAAGTGGTTAGCGTGATTAACCAGGGCACGGAACAGAGTGCCACGGTGAAGCGCATCGAGTTTGTTGGGCCGAGTGTGGGTAACGATTTGGCGCAAGACGGCGCCATGGCATTGCTGGCGGCGTTGATCTGTATCTTGATCTACGTAGGATTCCGCTTTGAATGGCGTCTGGCGTTGGGGGCGGTGCTGGCATTGGCGCACGACGTGATCATCACCATGGGGGTGTTCTCGCTGTTTCAAATCGAAATCGATTTGACCATCGTGGCATCGCTGATGTCGGTTATCGGTTACTCGTTGAACGACAGCATCGTAGTATCGGACCGTATTCGTGAAAACTTCCGCAAGATTCGCCGCGGTACGCCTTACGAAATCATGAACGTGTCGCTGACTCAGACGTTGAGCCGTACCTTGATGACCTCCGGTACTACGTTGGGTGTGGTATTGATGCTCTACATTTTCGGTGGCGCGATGCTGGAAGGTTTCTCGCTGGCGATGCTGATCGGGGTGTCTATCGGTACGATCTCCTCCATCTACGTGGCCTCAGCGCTGGCGCTGAAGCTCGGGATGAAGCGCGAACACCTGCTGGTACAAAAAGTCGAGAAGGAAGGCGCGGATCAACCCTCGATCCTGCCTTAACCCTGTTCGATAACGTTGAGAAAAATCCCTGCTACGGCAGGGATTTTTTTATGCATCAGGGGCGGTCGGTTTCAACCTGATGCAGGCGGATAAACCCGAGTTGCTCCGGCGTAACACCGCTCAACCGTACACCAAATACGGCTTCGGTTTTGGGCAATAGGGGGGCGTCGAGTACCAGCGGCTGTGTGTGCGTTTCGCTCGGCAACGGTTTGCTACTGACCGGATCGATCTGACCCCAGTCGAGTTGCGCGCGAAACGCAGGCAGTGCCGTACCTTCCAGTAGCCGAACGTGCAGCAGCGCTTGAGCGCCATTCGCCTCGGGTTCAATATGGCTCAGGGAAATGCTCAGTTTGCCAATGTTGCTTTGCAACATTGCGCTACTTTTCGCACTGGGTAGTAGATACACGCCGTGGGTAGAGTGACTGTTTAAGGTATTTTGCTGCTCCAGGGCTGATGCCTGTGCCGTCAGCGTTTGTAATTGCCGGTTTAGTTGCCCAACTTCCCGTTGTAGCGTAGGGGTTTGCGGAGGTGCTGAACAGCCCGTCAGCACCAGCATCAAGAGGCCAGATGCACGATAATAGTTATTCATTCAGGTCTTTCCTTCATTGCGTTATGCCCTTTCTCGTGTCGTCTTTACGTGGCAAGTATATAAGCGTAGTGGCGAATGAGAGTTAAATCATGCTGCGTTTGTGCAGCCACCTATGCAAATATTGGTCTGTAAGCGCTGGAGATTTGGGTTAGTCAATCAAATCAGGGTAAACTAGGCGCAAGAGAAGCTAATCATCGGGATATGTTATGCACTGCCCATTCTGCTCCGCGGTTGATACCAAAGTTATTGATTCTCGTCTGGTCGGCGAAGGCACGCAGGTGCGGCGTCGCCGTCAGTGTCTGGTGTGCAATGAGCGCTTTACCACCTTTGAAGTGGCAGAACTTGTGATGCCCCGGGTGATAAAGAGTAATGACGTTCGCGAGCCCTTCAACGAAGAAAAATTGCGTAAGGGGATGCTGAAGGCATTGGAAAAGCGGCCGGTCAGTGCGGATGACGTTGAAAACGCCCTCAATCATATCAAGTCTCAACTGCGTGCTACGGGTGAGCGTGAAGTCACCGCCAAAATGATCGGCAATCTGGTGATGGATGCCCTGAAACGCCTGGATAAAGTCGCTTATATTCGTTTTGCCTCCGTATACCGTAGCTTCGAGGATATCCGGGAGTTTGGCGAAGAGATTGCTCGGTTACAGGATTAACCCTATGGAACGGCAAGATGAATTCTGGATGGCGCGCGCGCTTGAGCTAGCGCGGCGCGGACGTTTCACGACCTCCCCAAACCCTAACGTTGGTTGTGTGATTGTGCGCGACGGTGAAATGGTCGGTGAAGGCTATCACCTGCGCGCTGGTGAACCGCACGCGGAAGTGCATGCGCTGCGCATGGCGGGTGAACAGGCTCGGGGTGCGACCGCCTATGTGACGCTGGAACCGTGCAGTCACCATGGGCGCACGCCGCCCTGTGCGGATGCGCTGATTGCGGCGGGCGTGGCGCGCGTTGTGGCGGCGATGCAAGATCCCAACCCTCAGGTGGCTGGGCGTGGTTTACACCGTTTACAGCAAGCGGGTATCGCCGTCAGCCATGGCCTGATGATGCAAGATGCTGAGCAGGTCAATCTGGGGTTTCTGAAACGGATGCGCACTGGCGTTCCGTATGTCCGTCTTAAAGTGGCTGCGTCTCTGGATGGTCGCACGGCGATGGCGTCTGGGGAGAGCAAGTGGATCACCTCTGCCGAGGCGCGTCAGGATGTGCAACGTTTTCGCGCACAAAGCGCCGCTATCCTTAGCAGCAGCGCTACTGTGTTGGCGGACGATCCGCTGTTGACGGTACGTTGGGAGACGTTGGATGCCGATACGCAACAACAGCTTCCCGATGCACCGCTTCCTCAGCCGGTACGCGTGATCGTCGACAGCCACGGACGCGTAACGCCTCTGCACCAACTGGTGCATCAACCGGGCCAAACCTGGCTGGCGAGTACCCAACCGAACAATGACAGCGCATGGCCTGAAAGCGTGACACACTTGACTCTGCCCGCTCACGGCGGCGGTGTCGATTTGGTTGCACTAATGATGACGCTCGGCAAACGCCAGATTAATTCGGTGTGGGTTGAAGCCGGTGCTACGCTGGCAGGGGCGCTGTTGAATGCGGGCGTGGTCGATGAGTTGATTGTGTATATGGCGCCGAAACTGTTAGGGCATGATGCCAGGTCCCTGTGTGTGTTGCCGGGGTTGACGCAGTTGGCTCACGTACCTTCATTTACGCTGACGGAGGTGTGCCAGGTTGGTCCCGATCTCCGTCTGCGCTTAATACCACAATCCTGACGCCGCTATCCTGCGGTTTTGGTTTGCTCTGGCCTCAATGGGGGATGGCAGACAAAACCGGATACGCCGTCGCAAGAATGTGATAGAATCCGCCCCCCTGCGGGGTATTAGCATGCGATTATGATTATAAGGAACGCTATGAACGTCATTGAAGGTGTTGTTGCCACCCCTGATGCCCGCGTCGCGATTGCGATTGCCCGTTTCAACAATTTTATCAACGATAGCCTGCTGGAAGGCGCTATCGATGCGCTGAAACGTATTGGTCAGGTTAAAGATGAAAACATTACCGTCGTGTGGGTGCCGGGTGCCTATGAGCTTCCGATGACTGCGCGCGCGCTGGCAAAAAATGGCTATGATGCCGTCGTGGCACTGGGGACGGTGATCCGTGGCGGTACTGCGCATTTTGAATATGTTGCGGGTGAATGCAGCTCTGGGTTGGCGCATGTTGCCATGACCAGCGATATTCCGGTGACGTTTGGCGTTTTGACGACAGAAAGCATCGAGCAGGCGATTGAACGCGCTGGTACCAAAGCGGGCAATAAGGGTGCAGAAGCTGCGCTGACCGCACTGGAAATGATTAACGTATTGAAAGCTATCAAATAAGTTTGATTAAGAAAGGGGTATTCCGTGAAACCTGCTGCTCGTCGCCGCGCTCGTGAATGTGCGGTTCAAGCGCTGTATTCCTGGCAATTGTCAAAGAATGACATTGCCGATATTGAACTGCAATTCCTGAGTGAGCAGGATGTCAAAGACGTCGACATCAGCTACTTTCGTGAGTTGCTGGCGGGCGTCGCCATGCAGGCAGAAAAACTGGATGCATTGATGGCACCCTACCTGTCACGTCAGCTCGACGAGTTGGGGCAGGTGGAGCGCGCCGTGCTGCGTATTGCCCTGTTCGAACTGAGCAAGCGCGACGACGTCCCTTACAAGGTTGCCATCAACGAAGCCATTGAATTGGCGAAAGTGTTCGGTGCGGAAGATAGCCACAAGTTTGTCAACGGCGTGTTGGATAAAGTTGCTCCAACGGTGCGCCAAACCAAGAAGTAACGCTCAGGGCCGGAATTCCGGCCCTGTTCGCGATTGTTTTTGACGGAAACGGTTATGGTTTACGGTGAGTTTGATCTGATTGACCGCTATTTCAATCGCGCGAACGCCTACAAGGCGGGAAATCCGCGCCGTGATGTGGAATTGGGGATTGGCGACGATTGTGCGCTGCTCACAGTGGCAGAAAAGCAGCTTTTAGCCGTCAGTACCGACACGCTGGTGTCTGGGGTGCATTTCCTACCGACTATCGATCCTGCTGATTTGGGTTACAAATCGCTGGCCGTTAACTTAAGCGATCTGGCTGCCATGGGCGCCGATCCCGCCTGGCTCTCTCTGGCCATTACCTTACCTGAAATCAACAGCGCATGGCTGGCCTCGTACAGCGATAGCCTGTTTACGCTGCTTGATTACTACGGTATGCAGCTGATTGGCGGTGATACCACGCGCGGACCGCTGAGCCTTACGTTGACCATCCACGGGCTGGTGCCCGCTGGCCGTGCGCTCACCCGTGCGGGTGCTCGCATTGGCGATTGGATCTACGTGACCGGAACGCTGGGCGACAGCGCCGCTGGTCTGGCGATTTTGCAACAGCGCTTACAGGTGAGTGACAGTGCGGCGCGCCAATCATTGGTGCAACGCCATTTACGCCCTCAGCCACGCATTTTGCAAGGTCAGGCGTTGCGCACGCTTGCCAGTGCCGCTATCGATCTGTCGGATGGATTGATCTCGGATTTACGCCATATTTTGGCCGCCAGTGATTGCGGAGCGCGCTTGCAGCTTGATGCTGTCCCTTATTCATCGGCAATGCTGCAACACGTTGAACCCGAGCAGGCGCTGCGTTGGGCGCTGTCTGGCGGGGAAGATTATGAACTGTGCTTTACCGTGCCGGAAATTAATCGCGGTGCGATCGACATGGCGCTGGGACAACTCGGCGTGGGGTATACCTGCATTGGGCAGATAGCGCCGTCGTCCGAGGGGCTACGCTTTTTCCGTGGTGATAATGCCGTGGAACTGAACTGGAAAGGCTATGACCACTTCAGCCAATGACCGAGAAGCAAAGCGCGCCGCTAAGCAGCGCTTGCGCCTGAGCAATCCCTGGCATCTGCTGGCAACCGGGTTTGGCAGTGGTCTTTCACCCTGGATGCCAGGCACAGCGGGATCGTTAGCGGCGATCCCGCTGTGGTACCTGCTCTCCTTCCTGCCCTGGCAACTGTATTCGCTGACCATCATGTTCAGCATTTGCATCGGCGTTTATCTGTGTCATCAAACGGCCAAAGACATGGGTGTGCACGATCACGGCAGCATCGTCTGGGATGAATTTGTCGGGATGTGGATCACGCTGATGGCGATCCCGGATGAACAGTGGCAGTGGGTGCTGGCAGGGTTTGTGGTGTTTCGTATTCTGGATATTTTCAAACCCTGGCCGATACGCTGGTTCGATCGCAACGTGCACGGCGGCATGGGTATCATGATTGACGATATTGTGGCAGGGGTTATCTCTGCGGGCATTATCTACTGGATTGGACACCACTGGCCGCTATTTTCTTAAACGGTCTGACCGGGGCGGCTGCCCCGGTCGATATCATCATTATTGCAACCATTCATCAATGCGACGTTCGATACCCGCCGCATCCAACCCCAAGTCTTGACGTACTTCTTCCTGTGTCCCTTGGGGAATAAAGCTGTCCGGCAGCCCCAGATTTAACACCGGAATACCCAGACGCTGCGCCATCACCACTTCATTCACGCCGCTGCCCGCACCGCCCATCAAGGCGTTCTCTTCCAGTGTCACCAGCAGATTGTGGTTTTTTGCCAGTTCAGCGATCAGCGCTTCATCCAGCGGTTTGACAAAACGCATGTCGACCAATGTTGCATTGCGCTTTTCGGCAACCCGCTGCGCTTCCGGCAGCAGTGTACCGAAGTTGAGGATGGCGACTTTCTCGCCCGTGCGTCGTACCACCCCTTTACCGATAGGCAATTCCTGCAACGGCTCAAGCGTGGCACCCGTACCGGTACCGCGAGGGTAACGCACGGCGCAAGGGCCATCTTGATAACGGTAGCCGGTAAACAACATCTGGCGACATTCGTTCTCATCGCTCGGTGCCATGATAATCAGATCGGGAATGCAACGCAGGAAGGACAAATCAAACGCCCCCTGATGCGTTTGGCCGTCCGCACCCACAATACCGCCGCGATCGATAGCGAACAGCACCGGCAGGTTTTGAATGGCGACGTCGTGAATCACCTGATCGTAGGCGCGTTGTAAAAAGGTAGAATAGATCGCCACCACCGGTTTGTACCCGCCCAGCGCCAAGCCGGCGGCAAAGGTGACGGCGTGTTGTTCAGCAATGGCAACATCGAAATATTGTTGTGGGTAGTCGCGCGAGAAGCGCACCATGCCAGAGCCCTCGCGCATTGCTGGCGTTACGGCCATCAGCTTGCTGTCTTTAGCGGCGATTTCACACAACCAATCACCGAAAATGGTCGAGTAGCTGGGAAGGCTCGCCTTGCTTTTGGGCAAGGTGCCACTGGCTGGATCAAACTTGGGTACAGCATGCCAACTGATAGGGTCCTGCTCAGCAGGGGCATAGCCACGACCTTTTTTGGTCATGATATGCAGCAGTTGCGGACCTTTCAGGCTACGCATGTTTTTCAGGGTTTGTGCCAGCCCGACCACATCGTGACCGTCGACCGGGCCAATGTAGTTAAAGCCAAGCTCTTCAAACAGCGTGCCGGGTACCACCATGCCTTTCAGATGTTCTTCTGTGCGTTTGACCAGCTCTTTGATTGGCGGGATGCCAGACAGCACCTTCTTACCGCCTTCGCGCAGGGTGGAGTAGAGTTTGCCGGACAACAACTGCGCCAGGTGATTGTTGAGCGCACCGACGTTCTCGGAAATCGACATCTCATTATCGTTCAATACCACCAGCAGGTCGGAACGAATATCGCCCGCGTGGTTCATGGCTTCAAACGCCATACCTGCCGTCAATGCGCCGTCGCCGATAACGCACACGGTGCGGCGTCCTTTGCCTTCTCTTTCGGCAGCAACCGCCATGCCCAGCCCGGCACTGATTGACGTGGAGGAGTGACCGACGCTTAACACATCGTATTCACTCTCGCCGCGCCAGGGGAACGGGTGTAGGCCGCCCTTTTGGCGGATGGTGGCAATGCGATCGCGGCGGCCGGTGATAATTTTGTGAGGGTAGGCTTGATGGCCGACATCCCACACCAGATGGTCAAATGGCGTGTTGTAGACATAGTGCAGCGCCACGGTGAGTTCAACGGTGCCGAGCCCTGACGCAAAGTGGCCGCTGGAGCGGCTAACGCTGTCCAGCAGATATTGACGAAGTTCATCGCACAGTTTGGGCAGGCTGTCACGCGGCAGCATGCGCAGTTCGTCAGGTGTTTCCACTAAAGCCAGTGTCGGGTACTTTGCAATATCAAAACTCATTTGCGACTCATTCTGAGGTGTAATCCCCGTTTTCTCTCAAGCGGCGAAGGGAGTATCCATTCGGGTGTTACCACCGGGCGACACGCTTGAGATTCACTGGGTGATGTTGAAATTATTTATCTCGCTCGACGATATAATTCGCCAATGCCCGTAGTACCGTGGTATCGAGCGGCGTTGCGCTGGCCGCTTGCAACTCATCCAATGCTGCCAGTGATTCTTGATAGAGATCCCACGCCTTTGCCCGTGCACTGTCAAGCCCGAGCAAGCCGGGATAGGTGCTTTTGCCCAGTTGCTGGTCGGCCCCTTGGCGCTTGCCGGTGGTGGCGCTGTCGCCAATCACATCAAGGATGTCATCCTGCACCTGAAAGGCCAGACCGATGGCATTGGCATAGCGATCGAGGTGTGGCAGTGCCGCCCGACCCACAGTGCCAGCGCTGAGCGCGCCGAGCCTAACTGCCGTGCGGATCAGTGCGCCGGTTTTGTGGCGATGAATTTGCTCCAGTGCGGTCAGATCGACTTGTTTACCTTCTGCCGCCAAATCCAGCGCTTGTCCGCCGCACATGCCTGCCACGCCGCTGGCGTGCGCCAGCTCTGCGACCATTGAGAGGCGATCGCGGTCGCTGACCTCCGGCATGGAACCGTCAGCCAGAATGGAGAAGGCTAACGTTTGCAGCGCATCCCCGGCCAGAACCGCAGTGGCTTCGCCAAATTTAATGTGACAGGTCGGTTGGCCACGGCGCAGATCATCATCGTCCATGGCAGGCAAATCGTCATGAATCAGCGAATAGGCGTGGATAGATTCCACCGCCGCAGCTGGTGCATCCAGGCTGCTCAGCGGAATGCCGAAAAGTTGCCCGGTGGTATAAACCAAAAAAGGCCTAAGGCGTTTGCCTCCTAGCAGCGCACCGTAGGCCATGGCGTCAACCAGCGGACTGCCCTGAAACGGCAAGTCGGTGATAAAACGGTTCAATGCCTGATTAACGCGATCGGCATGGGCGTGTAATTGCTCAGCAAATTCCGTCATAGTGGCTTACTGTTCGGGGTTGTCGTGCTCTGAGTGAAAGGGGACAGCGCGGCATCAGGCTCGTCGCTGAGCAGGATCTGCACGCGTTGTTCTGCTTGTTGCAACTGCAACTGTCCCTGACGCGCCAACTGAATGCCATTTTCGAAGGCGCTCAGCGCAGCTTCCAGCGGCAAATCGCCCGACTCAAGGCGGGTGACGATCTGTTCCAACTGTTGCAGCGCATCTTCAAAGCTCAGCGCTGAGTCAGCGGTGTTCAGCGTTTCGCTGTTTGCCTCTGCGTGAGGCGATGTTTTTTTTGCAGGCATGACCTATTTTACATCCTGATCGCTAAGTGATGCTGTTCTTTTAGTGTCGTTAATCGTTACTGTTCGCTACTGGCCCATCGCACAGATAAGCACATCCTTCCTGCGCGCAGTGCGCGAGAAGGTGATATACTCCGCGCCCTGGATGCTATTGGTAAAATCACCCCATTGAACGAGTTTACCGATAACGTGAATGTAGCACTCGGGTTAACACTTACGCCCATTTGACCAAGTAACGACAGCCATCATGAAGTTTATCATTAAATTGTTCCCGGAAATCACCATCAAGAGTCAATCTGTGCGGTTGCGCTTTATTAAGATACTTACCGGTAACATTCGTAACGTGCTTAAGCAGTATGACGACCAACTGGCCGTCGTCCGTCATTGGGATCATATCGAAGTCCGCGCCAAAGAGGAAAGCCAACGCGAAGAGATTCGCGATGCGTTAACCCGTATTCCTGGCATTCATCATATTCTGGACGTTGAAGACCACGCGTACACCGACGTGCACGACATTTTTGAACAAACGTTGGCGCTGTATCGTCCGCAACTGGAAGGGAAAAGCTTCTGCGTGCGCGTGAAACGGCGCGGCAAGCACGACTTCTCATCGCAGGATGTGGAGCGTTATGTGGGCGGTGGACTTAACCAGCATATCGACAGTGCGCGCGTTAACCTCACCACGCCGCAGGTCACGGTTCATCTGGAGATAGAACAGGATCGTTTGCTGCTGATCAAAGGGCGGTATGAAGGCATCGGTGGTTTCCCGATCGGCACGCAAGAAGATGTGCTGTCACTGATTTCCGGCGGGTTCGATTCTGGCGTGTCCAGCTATATGCTTATCCGTCGTGGCTGTCGCGTGCATTACTGCTTTTTCAATCTGGGCGGCGCTGCACATGAAATTGGTGTTAAACAGGTCGCACACTATTTGTGGAAACGCTTTGGCAGCTCGCATCGCGTGCGCTTTGTCGCCATTGATTTTGAACCCGTGGTGGGTGAGATCCTGGAAAAGGTGGATGACGGCCAGATGGGCGTCGTATTGAAACGCATGATGGTGCGTGCCGCGTCGCGCATTGCGGAGCGCTATGGCGTTCAGGCGTTGGTAACCGGAGAAGCGTTAGGGCAGGTTTCCAGCCAAACGTTGACTAACCTGCGTCTCATCGATAATGCCTCGGATACGCTGATTCTGCGCCCGCTGATTTCACACGATAAAGAGCACATCATCAAGCTGGCACGCCATTTAGGCACGGAAGATTTTGCCAAGACCATGCCTGAGTATTGCGGGGTAATTTCCAAAAGCCCAACAGTAAAAGCGGTCAAATCCAAAATCGAAGAGGAAGAAGGCAAGTTCGACTTTGAGATTCTGGACCGGGTGGTCTTTGAAGCGCGCAATATCGATATCCGCGATATCGCCACCCAGACCTCGCAAGAGGTCACGGAGGTTGAAACCGTAGCATCGCTTTCTGCCGACGATATTCTGCTGGATATTCGCTCTGTGGATGAGCAAGACGATCGTCCGCTTGCGATGACCGGCGTCGAAATCAAATCGCTGCCGTTCTACAAACTCAGCACACAGTTTGGCGATCTTGATCAGGCTAAAACCTATCTGCTGTACTGTGAACGTGGTGTGATGAGTCGTTTGCAGGCGCTGTATCTGCGTGAGCAAGGGTTCAACAACGTGAAGGTCTATCGGCCTTAACCTCGCTCTCATCATCCTCCGCGTGTGCGGAGGATGCGTGGATCACAGCGGATTGCGCCTATCAATCCCGATAATCATAAATCCCCGGCGGCAACACCAATTGTGCTGCAACCTCTGCCGCTTTTGCCCGTCCTGCGAGTAAATCGATTAGCTTTAAGGCGAAATCCATACTGGTGCCGGGGCCCTGGCTGGTCAGCAGATTAACGCGCGGATCGAACACCACACGCTTATCCATCCATTTTTCTGGCGCGATTTTCTCTTTTAGCGTGGGGTATCCAGTCATGTTGCCCACCGGAAACAGCTGGTGGTGCTCCAGCACCAGAGCTGGAACGGCACAGATGGCGGCCACGATTTTCCCTTCCTGATGTTTTTGGCGGATACATTCCACCAGCAACGGGCTGTCGCGAAAACATTCTGCCCCCTTGATACCGCCCGGTAACACGATGGCGTCAAATGGGTTATCCGCAACGGAAACCAGCGGTGCATCCGCCACCAATCTTGCGCCGCGCGAGCAGATTATCGTGGTGGCACCGTCGCTGGCGACGCTGGCGACAGTCACAGCAATACCGGCGCGTACCAGCAGATCGAAGGTGGTGACGGCCTCGGTTTCTTCGCTACCAGGAGCCAGACAGAGGAGTACCGATGCGGTCATATTCGCTTTCCTTTAGCTTAATCATTTCAAATAAACGGCTGTTTTCCGGCAACGTTAACCCGTGGGCGCGGGCCCGTTGCAGCAGATAGCCGGTAATATAGTCAATCTCGGTATGACGCTGGGCACGGATATCTTGCAGCATGGAAGAGGTGTTTTCGGCGGTATTTTGAATCAATTGCGCCACGTACAGCTTCACCTGTTCCAGCGAATCGGGGTGGCCTTCACGCTCCATGACGCGCACGATCTCCTGACACAGCTGGTCTATTTGTTCGGGATAAGCGCTTAACGCCCCATTTTTACAGTTATAGAGCACGGTTAATGGATTGATGACGCAGTTTGCTGCCAGCTTACGCCAGCACGTCACGGCAATATTATTGTACCAGGCGACATCCGGCAGCGCCTGATGCAGCAATGCGGCCAGCGCTGAGTGCGTATCGCTGTGAGGAACCGCGCCACGGCCGTTGCCGCTGGTAATGGCGCCAATGTGCGTGGTTCCTCCGGCAACGTGCACCACCAGCGTCGCATCGCGTCGGGCGGCGTGCGTCGTGACGCCTTGTAACAGCGGTTGGGTCAATACCGGCAACTCTTCCCGGGTGCCCATGCCATTGTGCAACAGAAGAATGGTACAGTTGGGGGGAATAGTCGGTAACAACGCCTTGACGGCATCGGAAACCTGCCAGGCCTTAAGGGTTACCAACAGCAGTTCGCTTTGCATCAGGTGCTCGGGATCGTTTGTCGGCAGCATCAGATTGCACAGTTTTCCATCCAGCATTTGTACGTTAACGGCACAGTACGGCGCGGGGAAACGCATCCATCCCTGAACATCGTGGCCTTGCTGATGTAATGCGGCAAGCCAAAGCTGACCCAGTGCGCCGCAACCCAGCACGGTAATTTTCATCTGCGGTTTCCTTTATCGATGCGCGTGGCACGCAGTGTGACGGCGGCGGTTATCTTTTGGTTGATCCATTCTGCCTGACAATTACGTATTATGGCGCGTGAGAAAGGGACTGCAAGCGCCAAGGCGGGCGGATGTTGTTTCTCTGCGGAGAACAGGTATCATGCATGCCACATAACCCTATTCCTACGCATAAATCAGGGAGAATTGATTATGCCATCTTTCGATATTGTATCGGAAATCGATATGCAGGAAATCCGCAATGCGGTTGAGAATGCATCACGTGAACTGACTAATCGCTGGGATTTTCGTAACGTACCGGCGAGTTTTGAGCTGAATGAGAAAGACGAACAGATCAAAGTGGCCAGCGAGTCAGATTTTCAGGTACAGCAACTGGTTGATATCCTGCGCGAAAAACTGGTGAAACGCGGTATCGAAGCGGGCGCGTTGGAGGTTCCAGAAGAGATGGAACACAGCGGCAAGACGTACAGTGTTAACGCCAAATTGAAGCAGGGCATTGAGCCTGAGCAGGCGAAAAAACTCGTCAAGCTGATCAAAGACAGCAAGCTGAAAGTGCAAACCCAGGTTCAGGGTGAGCAACTGCGCGTAACGGGCAAAGCACGTGACGATTTGCAAAGCGTCATGGCGTTGATTCGCGGAGCCAATCTGGGGCAACCCTTCCAGTTCACCAATTTCCGCGATTAATCATACAGGGCCAGCGATGCTGGCCCGATGTGACTCACGCTTGCCCGATCAGCGCTTCGAGCTGTTGACGGCTGGTCTTCTGACGATCGATTTTGATATAGGCGCTGCGCTCTTCCGGCACCACGATGGCTTCCGCCACGCCGGGGTGTATGCGTATCTTTTGCGCTAGCGCGGCGTCGTTTAGTGCGTCATCGGGCAGTGCAATACGCAAACTGCTCAGATAGGGGGGCTCTTTCATGCTGACGCCGACAATCAGCCATAACGCGCAGAGCAGCGCCCCTGCTGCAAACACCCATGCCGCACCGTGGAACTGAAACAGTGCGCCGCCCATGCTGCCGCCGATAGCAACGCCGATAAATTGAGTGGTGGAATAGACCCCCATAGCGGTGCCTTTGTAACCCGCCGGTGCTTCTTTGCTGATCAGTGAGGGCAGTAGCGCTTCCATAATATTAAACGCCAGAAAAAACAGCTGAACGCCTGCCACAATAGGCCAGAACTGGCTGCCAGCCTTCCATAAAACCACCTCTGCGGCTAACAGCACAATGATACAACCGACAAACACCCGCTTCATCTGCCGTTTCACTTCGGCGTAAATGATAAAGGGCAACACGCAGACAAAGGAAATCAGCATGGTGTACAGGTACACCTTCCAGTGTGATTCTGCGGGCAGGCCAGCCTGTTCCAGCACGCGCGGCAGGGCGACAAAACTCGACATCAGCAGGATATGCAGGCACATAATGCCGATATTGAGTTTTATCAGTCGGCTGTTACCGAGTACCTGGCGAATGCTGCCGCGCACAATGGCAGATTCACGGTTGAGGGCATGGTCAGCGGCATTGGGGATCAGCGTCAGGGTTATCACAATACCAAGCGATGCGAGTAGAGCCATGCACCAGAACAGGGACTGTAATCCCCAGGCGTGCGCAACGATCGGTCCAAGCACCATGGCGATGGCAAAGGTTATGCCGAAACTGATGCCGATAAACGCCATCGCTTTGGTGCGATTTTGTTCGCGAGTGAGATCGGACAGCAATGCCATAACGGCGGCGGAGATCGCCCCCGCACCTTGTAACGCACGTCCGAGAATAATGCCCCAGATCGTGGTGCTGAGGGCGGCAATCACGCTGCCGAGCACAAACATCAGCAGGCCGATAACGATGAGCGGTTTACGCCCGACGCGATCAGAAAGTAAACCAAAAGGCACCTGAAACAGCGCTTGCATCAGGCCATAGATACCAATGGCAAGGCCAATCAGCGATTCGCTGGCCCCTTGTAATGCCATGCCGTAAGTGGTGAGCACGGGCAACACCATAAACATGCCGAGCATCCGCAGAGAAAACACTGCGCCTAAGCCCCAAGTTGCGCGCCGTTCGCGCGGCGTCATGATATTGTCTGTGAGGGATGTATCGTTCATGAAAACCTCAAATTCGCGTTGGCGCTATTGTAGTGCCTTACTCAGCGGGCCGTAAATGGCTGCATTGTTACTTGATTTGGCGCACCGTCATAAAATGACATAGTAAATGCAGCAAACGGTGGGGAAGGGCAAAAAAAAACAGACGATGGGGATCGTCTGTTTTTCAACGTACGAACGGTGAAAGGTTAGCGCAGTGCGGTGATCAGCACATCCTGCATTGGCGTCATTGAGTCGACTGACATCATCACGCTCAGCGATGTGATGGCGACGATCGAGAACACAAACAGTTTGCGTGCCCACACTTTGTCATCATTGGGCTTTTTGTAGCCCGACAGCGCCATCCCTAACCACCAGATACTCACGGAGGCTGCTACTATCAGATATTTATATCCGGCATAGCCACCCAGTGACAGCATCAGCGTAGCCACCATAAACGCCACGATATACAGCGTAATATGGTTTTTCGCCACGGAAATGCCTTTCACCACCGGCAGTACCGGAATGTTGGCCGCCTGATAATCCTTGAAACGGAAAATGGCGATAGCGTAGGAGTGCGGCATTTGCCACAGGCTGAAGATCAACAGCAGGATCAACGCGCCCGCATCGAACTGGTTGCTCACGGCGCAGTACCCGATAACCGGCGGTGCGGCACCGGACAGGCTGCCGATCAGCGTGCCATATACCGAGTGGCGTTTCATATACAGACTGTAGACGCCAACGTATACCGCAAAGCCCATGACGGAAAGCCACATGGCCAACGGGTTTGCCGCCACGTAGAGCAACGCAAAACCGGCAATACCTAACGCAGCCGCATAACTCAGTGAAACCTTGACCGAAATCAGCCCCTTCACCATCACTCTGTTTTTGGTTCTCTCCATCTTTTTGTCAATGTCACGGTCGATTACGTTGTTGAAGACGCAACCGGACGCAACCACCAACGACACCCCAAACAGGGTAGCGATAAAGAGGGGGTAATCAATGCTGCCCTTGGACGCCAGCAGAAATCCCCCGATAACAGAAATCAGGTTGCCAAAAATGATCCCTGGTTTTGTGACTTGTAGGTATTGCTTAATCATCATGTCTGGCTCGATTACGGAATCATCATATTGTGGTGCGCGCTCAGCATAATCCAGATGGATCCTACTACCACGATGGCGATAATCAGAATGGCGAACACCAACGCTACCACGTTCCAGCGCTGTTCAGAAGAACTGTTGAGGTGCAGGAAGTAGACCAGGTGGACCAGTATCTGTACCACGGCGCAGCCAACCACACCGGTCATGATCACGCTGGGGGAGGCGGCACCCGCCATCACCAGACCAAACGGGATCACGGTCAGAATGACCGACATGACAAAGCCGATGACATAAGACTGTACGCTACCGTGGCTGGCGCCGTGATCGGTCGTTGAATGACTCATTACATCGCCCCCATCAGATAAACTACGGTAAAGACGCAAATCCACACCACGTCAAGGAAGTGCCAGAACAGGCTCAGGCACATCAAACGGGTTTTCACGGTAGGGGTGATGCCCCAACGTGAAACCTGAATCATCATCACCACCAGCCAGATAAGGCCTGAGGTTACGTGAACACCGTGGGTGCCAACCAGCGCGAAAAAGGCTGACAGGAACGCACTGCGATCCGGGCCATATCCTTCTGCGATCAGATGATGGAATTCGTAGACTTCCATCCCGATAAACACCAGCCCAAACAGGAAAGTGATAGCCAGCCAGGTGTTGATGCGCGCCACGTTGCCTTTGTACATGGCGATCATCGCCATGCCGAAGGTGATACTACTCAACAGCAACGCGAAGGTTTCGACCAGCACAAACTTGAGATCAAACAGGTCTTTTCCGGACGGACCGCCCGCCGTGCCGGTTACCAGCACGGCATAGGTGGCGAACAGCGAGCCGAAAATGATCAAATCGCTCATGAGGTAAACCCAGAACCCCAGCACCTTGGTGCCGCTGGCGTCGTGGTGCCCATGCTCGGCATGGGCGTCATGAGCAGCGTGATGATGCGTCAGAGTTTCAGTTGTCATGTTTCACACCTGCTTTGCTGATATTGTCGAAGTGCTGGTTTTCAATCTCTTCGATTTGTTTGACCGGAACGTAGTAATCCACATCGCGGTTAAAACTGTGCACAATCCAAGTCACGATCATGCCGACGAAACCGGCAATCGCCATCCACCAGATATGCCAGATCATCGCGAAGCCGAACACCAGGCTGAACGCTGAGATGATCACGCCGGCACCGGTGTTTTTCGGCATATGAATTTCTTCATAGCTGGCCGGTTTCTTGTAGGCTTCACCACGCTCTTTCTGTTCCCAGAAGGCATCGCGTTCCTGAACATTCGGCACGATAGCGAAGTTATAGAACGGCGGTGGGGAAGAGGTTGCCCACTCCAGCGTGCGGCCACCCCACGGGTCACCGGTCAAATCGCGGTTTTGGTCGCGATCGCGGATACTGACGTAGAACTGCATCAACTGGCACAGTACGCCAAGACCAATCAGTGCGGCACCGACAGACGCGACGACCAGCAGTGAGTGGAATTGCGGATCGATCTGTTGGCTAAGACGACGGGTCATGCCCATAAAGCCCAGCACGTACAGCGGCATAAAGGCGGTGAAGAAGCCGATAATCCAGAACCAGAACGCGCGTTTGCCCCAGGTTTCGTTCAGCGTGAAGCCAAAGGCTTTCGGGAACCAGTAGGTAATACCGGCAAAAATACCAAACACCACGCCGCCGATGATGACGTTATGGAAGTGCGCAATCAGGAACAGACTGTTGTGCAGCACAAAGTTGGCACCCGGTACCGCCAGCAGCACCCCGGTCATCCCACCGATGGTAAAGGTGATGATAAACCCGGTGGTCCACAACATGGCGGAGTTCGGCTGGATGCGGCCCTGATACATGGTGAACAGCCAGTTGAAGATTTTCACCCCGGTCGGGATGGAAATGATCATGGTGGCGATACCAAAGAAGGCGTTAACGTTCGCGCCAGACCCCATCGTGAAGAAGTGGTGCAGCCAGACGATAAATGACAGTACGGTAATGGCGATGGTCGCCCACACCAGCGAGGTGTAACCGAACAGACGCTTCTTACAGAAGGTGGCAACCACTTCGGAGTAAACGCCGAAAATAGGCAGAACCAGAATGTACACCTCAGGATGGCCCCAGGCCCAGATGAGGTTGATGTACATCATCATGTTGCCGCCCATATCGTTGGTAAAGAAATGGGTGCCCAGATAGCGATCCAGGGTCAGCAACGCGATGGTTACGGTTAAAATCGGGAAGGCGGCGATGATCAGCACGTTGGTGCACAGTGCCGTCCAGGTGAATACCGGCATTTTCATCAGCGTCATGCCCGGTGCGCGCATACGGATAATGGTCGCGAAGAAGTTGACGCCGGTCAGCGTGGTGCCCAGACCGGAGATCTGTAGGCTCCATATCCAGTAATCGACCCCTACGCCGGGACTGTATTCCTTGCCAGAAAGCGGCGGATAGGCCACCCAACCGGTTTGCGCAAATTCACCGATACCCAGCGACAGGTTGATCAGGACAACCCCCACCACGAACAGCCAGAAGCTGAGCGAGTTAAGGAAAGGGAAGGCCACGTCGCGTGCGCCGATTTGCAACGGCACCGCCAGGTTCATCAAACCGACCACAAACGGCGTTGCCACGAAGAAAATCATGATCACGCCGTGCGCGGTAAATATCTGATCGTAGTGGTGGGCATTAAGGAAGCCT
The DNA here is from genome assembly GCF_025962695.1 of Candidatus Symbiopectobacterium sp. NZEC135. Classification (NCBI taxonomy): domain Bacteria; kingdom Pseudomonadati; phylum Pseudomonadota; class Gammaproteobacteria; order Enterobacterales; family Enterobacteriaceae; genus Symbiopectobacterium; species Candidatus Symbiopectobacterium sp. NZEC135. Next base: position 119,959 of record NZ_JAGFPF010000005.1, read on the forward strand.
GCCTCACCGGCAGACGCCAACACCTGCTGACCGCGCATCATGATGGCATCGGCAAAGCCGCGAATCATCATGATAAACGCAACGATCATATACATGATACCGATGCGCTTGTGGTCTACCGAGGTGAACCACTCAGCCCACAGCCACTTCCATTTACCGAAATAAGTGATGGCCGCCAACAGGGCGAGGCCGCCGACGATAATGCCGGCCACCGTAACCATAATAATGGGTTCATGATACGGAACCGCATCAAGCGTTAGTTTTCCGAACATCGTCTTATCCCTCGGCGCCTTGGTGCGAGGCGTGCTCGCTCATGTTCATATTGTCACCGTGTTGCATGCCGCCCTGCTGCGTTTCGCTTTCAGCGTGGTGATGCGCAGGCGCACCGCCGCTTTGCGTGAATTTGCGAATCAGGTTTTCGAACAGCTCAGGTTGCACGCTGGAGAAGTACTCTACCGGGTGGAATTCGCTGGGTTTGGCCAGCGCATTGAATTCCTCCGTGCTGTTCAGCGTTTTGCTGGAGGCACGCACGGTGGCAACCCACTGGTCGAATTCCTGCTGGCTTGGCGTGGCAATGGCAGTAAACTTCATGCCAGAAAAGCCTTTACCGCTGTAACCACCGGAAATACCGTCGTATCTACCCGGTTCGTTGGCGATAAGATGCAGTTTGGTTTGCATGCCCGCCATGGCGTAAATCTGCCCACCCAGACGCGGAATGAAGAACGAGTTCATTACGGTATCGGAGGTGATTTTGAAATTCACCGGCACATTGGTCGGGAACGCTAACTCATTGACCGTAGCGATACCCAATTCCGGGTAAACAAACAGCCACTTCCAGTCGAGTGAAATCACTTCGACAGTAATCGGCTTGGCCTCGGAGACCAACGGCTTATACGGATCGAGTGAATGGGTGGTTTTCCAGGTAATAGTACCCAGAATAAGAATGATGATGATGGGAACTGTCCATACCACCGCTTCAATCTTGTTGGAATGCGACCAGTTCGGGGTGTATTTCGCTTTGGTGTTGGAAGCACGGAACTTCCAGGCGAAAGCGATGGTCATCACGATTACCGGAATAACCACGATCAACATCAACCCGATTGCCGTCAGAATCAACGACCGTTGCTCCAACCCGACCTGTCCTTTGGGGTTCATCAATGCCATATCACAACCGCTCAGTAGTGCGGCGGCAGCGAATAAAGACAACATCCCAAAAATTTTATTGTATTTCCTGAGTCTCATCTAGCGACCTCAATAACAAGGGCTCTATTGTCATTTCATGCGAGCGGGCATTTTACGGTAAGGTTACTGTACTGTAAACATGATTAAGGTTATGTCAGCGCTTTGTTGCTGATTTTTGCCCTGAATGTCACAATTACCTTGTCGTTAGGAAAAATTTATTAAAAACAGTGAATTAAAATTTATCCCGTAGAGAAGTATGGATGGATAAAAAAAAATTACAACCCGCCTGAAAGGGAATTTTCCATCGCACCAACATGATTGACCCTCACACATTTTCGCAACAATTAAATAGCCAGGAAAAAGTGAGCCAACGTAAAAAATAACGTTGGCTGATAGCAGACTAGTGAAAAAAAAATAATACGATGCGGTGATAACCACGCAGGTTTATCGCTATTTTCAGGCTTCAGATGACGGTGAATGACGCAGCGATAAATAGTCGAGCACGCAACCTAAAAGTGCCCCCGAGATGACCAAAATACCCCCTATCATCAGAAGGTTATCATTGATTGCTTCAACCGCATTGACACCCAGCGCGTGGGCGATGGTCAAGGTCAACCAGATGAATAACAGCGCACATCCGGCGGCCAGTACACGTAGCGCGACGCGGTAATGGCGGGGATAGGTTGTGCGTACCATGAACGTGCCGGTGCGTTGGGTGTACTCCAGGGTTTGTCGGCATACCAGCAGCAGGACCAATCCCGGCACCGAGATCGCAATGGTAAATAAATAGAACCAGGCCCAGCCATGGGTTTCAACAAACCAGCCTGCGATAGGGCCGACGTAGACGCGTCCCACCGCAGAGAGCGCGGAAAGCAGCGCAAACTGGGTAGCGGAAAACGATGTGTTGCACAAGGTCATCAGTAACGCAACGAACGCCGCAGTGCCCATCCCGCCGCACAGATTTTCCAGAAAGATGACTCCCGCCATGCTAACCAGATGTTTGGCGGTGATCGCTAATAGCCAGTAGCCCGCGTTAGAGAGGGCTTGCAAGATGCCAAAAAGCAGCAGCGCACGGAACAAGGTCATGCGTTGCATTAACAACCCGCCGTACAAGGCACCAATAATGGTGGCGAGTAATCCCAACGTTTTGTTGACCAGCCCGACGTCGCCGGCATTGAAGCCCACGCCGCGAATCAGGAACGGGGTGCTGAGGCTCATCGCAAAGGCGTCACCCAACTTATACAGTACGATAAGCAATAAAATCAGCCAGGCGTTATTGCGCGAAAAGAAGTCGCGCAGCGGGGCAAACATGGCCTGTTCCAGGGTGCGCGGTGCTGGGGCATCCAACACCGGTTCAGGCGCACGCAAGGTGGCGATGATGCCCGGCAGCAGTAGCAGCGCCATCAGCACATAAGTGGTGTGCCAGCCGAGATAACGATCGGCCAGCCACAGTGCCAATCCACCGGAAACCAGCATGGCCAGACGGTAACCCAATACGGAAATTGCCGCGCCCGAGCCGCGCTGATCGGCGGATAACAGGTCCGTTTTGTAGGCGTCAAACACGATATCCTGCGAGGCGGAACAAAATGCCACCAAAACCGCAATCGCGGCTAACCACCACAGATGCTTACCGGGTTCCAGCAGTGCCATTGAGGCAATCAATCCAATCAGCAACACCTGACTGACCAGCAGCCAGCCACGGCGACGACCAAGGAAGGGCGGGGTGTAACGGTCCATCATCGGTGCCCACATAAACTTGAAAACATAGGCTTGTCCCACCAGGGAGAAGAAACCGATGGTTTTCAAATCGACGTTAGCGACCGTCATCCATGCCTGCAACGTCCCTGAGGTCAGTGCCAGCGGTAGCCCGGACGCAAAACCCAGCAGCAGCAGCGACAGCGAATACGGCTGACGAACAAGGGTAAAAAAGCGATGTAGCATGGCAGATCCTTTCCTCTATCCCACCGTGCAGGATAGAGGAAAACAGCGTGGGAATTATCGGGCGTTAGCCTTAATGAAGCTGCTGACAGTGGTGTCTTGTGCCATGTCATTGATGACATCGCCCAATACCGTATTGACAGCGTTGGTGATTTTTTCGTTGGTCGCGGTCAGCGCGCCTTGAACGTTATAGGTTGAACGGTAATTTTTAACCTGTTTGTTGCCGTTGGCCGCCTGAGAGATGATCGAAATATCTGCACGTGCTGTGATGTTATGGCGCAGGTTACCTTCTGAGACGTCAGCATACAGCTGGTTTACGACGATTTGCAGCGCGACCGGGCCACCGGTTCCGATCATGTAACCGCGTGCAGACATCTGTTTTTCCAGCGCTTCTTGCAACAGGAAACGCAGATCGCGTGAAGGGGTGAGAACGATCAGTTGCCCGTCGCGGTTGATTTTAGCCAATGCCTGATCGGCACGCTGATCGGCCCCGTTGATGCTGACAGTCACGCCCATCAGGGTTGGGTCTTGCGCGGGCACGTTAATTTTAGGAGAGACGTCGAGCGTATTGCTTTGATTGGCGCATCCGGCGAGCATCAGCACGGCCAATACGGGAAAAAACAGTTTTTTTAACATTGTGCATTTTCTCAGTAATGATTAGGGTGGTTCGCTGGTAAAAAATTCCCGTTATCATACCATTGCCGGCAGCGGGTTAAAGGAGGAATTCAGGGGAAATACTCTGGAAACAGCCTTTTTTTCGGCGCGATAGGGTGTGAAATCGCTATCACTGGATTGTTCGATGGCCCGGTCGCCCCATTTCCCTGCCAGTGGAATATACTGTTTGACAAGATCAACAAGCAACAAGGGACTACTTCTTCATGCATGCCACCATTGAAGCGAAATTGCGCGCTGCCTTCGCCCCCACGCATCTGGATGTCATCAATGAAAGCCACCAACATCGCGTGCCCGCGGGTTCGCAAAGCCATTTTAAGGTGGTGCTGGTGAGTGAAACCTTTACCGGACAGCGCACCATTGGTCGACATCGTGCGGTTTATGCCACGCTGGCGACGGAATTGGAAAATGGCCTACACGCGCTGGCGCTGCATACTTACACGCCGCAAGAGTGGTCCGATGCGCAGGGGCAGGCACCGAAATCGCCTGCCTGTGGCGGCGCTGGCATTGATGCCTGATTAATGCCAAAACGTACAAAAAGAGACCGATAAGAGGTGACCGACATCAAAGCGCGCTTATCTTGTGGTAATAGTCTGCGCGCTGTTCTCGACTCACTCCCTCTATGCCGCTATAATGCCGCGTCTTATTTTCCGGAAATGTCATCGGGACGCTTCTGACGACAAGGAACGGGGTTCAGATACCAGCTGTTGCTGTCCCGGTTCTGTGGGGTTATGTCCAAACCGACACCCATGCGTATATGGTTTTGGAGCTGACCGAGCACTGTGATTTTTTGAGGTAACAAGATGCAAGTTTCAGTTGAAACCACCCAAGGCCTTGGTCGCCGCGTAACAATTACCGTCACTGCTGATAGCATTGAAGAAGCGGTAAAAAAAGAGCTGGTTAACGTTGCTAAAAAAGCGCGCGTTGACGGTTTTCGTAAAGGCAAAGTGCCTATGAACGTTATCGCTCAGCGTTATGGCGCTTCCGTGCGTCAAGACGTGTTGGGCGATCTGATGCAGCGTCATTTCGTTGACGCCATCATTAAAGAAAAAATCAATCCCGTTGGTGCACCGAACTATGTGCCGGGCGAATACAAGCTGGATGCCGATTTCACCTACGCGGTAGAGTTTGAAGTCTATCCGGAAGTCGAGCTGAAAGGCCTGGACACCATCGAAGTAGAAAAACCGCTGGTTGACGTGGTTGATGCTGACGTTGATGCCATGCTGGAAACGCTGCGCAAGCAACAAGCCACTTGGAAAGATACCGATGCTGCCGCTGGCGCAGAAGATCGCGTGACCGTTGACTTCACCGGTACTATCGACGGCGAAGTGTTTGACGGCGGTAAAGCGTCTGATTTCGTTCTGGCAATGGGCCAGGGCCGCATGATCCCAGGCTTTGAAGAAGGACTGGTAGGTCATAAAGCCGGTGAAGAATTCACTATCGACGTGACCTTCCCAGAAGATTACCACGCTGAAAACCTGAAAGGGAAAGCGGCGCAGTTCGCTATCGTTCTGAAGAAAGTGGAAGAGCGTGAACTGCCGGAACTGACCGCAGAATTCATCGCACGTTTCGGCGTGGCAGATGGTTCTGTTGACGGTTTGCGCGCTGAAGTGCGTAAAAACATGGAGCGTGAGCTGAAAGGCGCGGTGCGTAACCGTATCAAGTCTCAGGTGATCGACGGTCTGGTGAAAGCCAATGACATCGACGTTCCTGCTGCGCTGATCGACGGCGAAATTGACGTTCTGCGTCAGCAAGCGGCACAACGCTTTGGTGGTAACGCCAAGCAAGCGGCTGAGCTGCCTCGTGAACTGTTTGAAGAGCAAGCCAAACGCCGCGTTGTCGTGGGTCTGCTGCTGGGCGAAGTGATCAGCACTAACGAACTGAAAGCGGACGATGCCCGCGTTACTGCGCTGATCGAAGAGATGGCTTCTGCCTACGAAGATCCGCAGGAAGTCGTTACTTACTACAGCAAAAACAAAGAGCTGATGAACAACATGCGCAACGTTGCTCTGGAAGAGCAAGCGGTTGAAGTGGTGTTGTCTAAGGCGAAAGTGGTCGAGAAAGCCGTCAGCTTCAACGATCTGATGAACCAGCCTGCTACGGCGTAATTCGCTGTCTGGCTTCGGTCGGTTATCTTTGCCAAAAAAAGCCCGCGCCTCTGGCGTGGGCTTTTTGTTATCACTGATTTACGTTTGAAAAGTCCTATCGCCACGGATGTGCCAGATTGCACTATGATCAAAGGGTGTAGGCATAGCGTTGAAACGTTTCGCGAGTGATAAAATCCGCACTGTCTCTTGAGCGTGCAACCTATTATTTTCCATGCAAAACGCGGTTTACTGTGCAAAGCATTGTAAACGCGGTGGGCACGATAACCCTTTAATCTAAAATAAAGGATAGTGTAAGCTTGAAATAGCGCGCAATGCCCCAACTAGAAGAAACAGAGGCGCGTGGTCATGGATTTTGGCGAGTCGGTGTCGTTCTTAAGGGAAACATGGGGGGTTACCGTGATAGTCAACCACCGTTATCTCAAGTAGAATCTGATACATGGCACCAAAAGCATTTTATCGAGGAGAGGTGAATGTTATACAGTGGCGAACAAGAAAAATTAGCACCGCAAATGGCTTTGGTGCCGATGGTGGTAGAACAGACTTCGCGCGGGGAACGTTCTTACGATATTTTTTCCCGACTGCTTAAAGAACGTATCATCTTCCTGACGGGTCAGGTGGAAGATCACATGGCCAACCTGATCGTTGCTCAGATGCTTTTCCTGGAAGCCGAAAATCCAGAAAAAGATATTTATCTGTACATCAACTCTCCGGGTGGCGTGATTACCGCAGGGATGTCGATTTACGACACCATGAAATTTATTAAACCGGATGTCAGCACCATCTGTATGGGACAAGCCTGCTCCATGGGGGCTTTCCTGCTCACTGCCGGTGCCAAGGGCAAGCGTTTCTGCCTGCCGAATTCGCGCGTGATGATTCACCAGCCGCTGGGGGGATTCCAGGGGCAGGCAACGGATATCGAAATCCACGCGCGTGAAATACTGAAAGTGAAGCAACGTATGAATGAGCTGATGGCTGAACATACGGGCAAACCTCTCGAAGTGATAGAGAGTGACACTGAGCGTGACCGTTTCCTCTCTGCCCATGAAGCAGTAGAGTATGGATTGGTTGACGCCGTGATGACACACCGCGAATAACGCCGCTAGCCATAGCGTACCTGTGGTTCACGAATGCACGCTTGCGCGTGATTCAGGTTGTAGTGATATCGCTGTTGGGCCTGCGGGCAAGAGATAAAAGAAGAGGTTTACTGATGACAGACAAGCGCAAAGACGGTTCAGGGAAGTTGCTGTACTGTTCTTTCTGCGGCAAAAGCCAGCATGAGGTCCGTAAGCTGATTGCCGGGCCGTCAGTGTATATCTGCGATGAATGTGTCGATCTGTGCAATGACATCATTCGCGAAGAGATAAAGGAAGTGGCTCCGCATCGTGAACGCAGTGCGTTACCTACGCCCCATGAAATTCGCCGTCACCTGGATGATTATGTGATTGGTCAGGAGCAGGCGAAAAAGGTCCTGGCGGTTGCGGTTTACAATCACTACAAGCGCTTGCGTAATGGTGACAGCAGTAACGGCATCGAACTGGGCAAGAGTAACATTTTGCTGATTGGCCCGACAGGGAGTGGTAAAACCCTGTTGGCTGAAACGCTGGCCCGTTTCCTGGATGTGCCTTTCACTATGGCAGATGCCACCACGTTGACCGAAGCGGGTTACGTGGGTGAGGATGTGGAAAACATCATCCAGAAGCTGTTGCAAAAATGCGACTACGACGTACAGAAAGCCCAGCGCGGCATTGTGTACATCGATGAAATCGATAAGATTTCACGTAAGTCCGATAACCCCTCCATCACCCGTGACGTGTCGGGCGAAGGGGTGCAACAGGCGTTGCTGAAACTGATTGAAGGCACCATCGCTGCGGTTCCGCCGCAAGGTGGGCGCAAGCACCCGCAACAGGAGTTTTTGCAGGTTGATACCTCCAAGATCCTGTTCATCTGCGGTGGGGCATTTGCTGGCCTGGATAAAGTGATCGAGCAGCGTGTTGATACCGGTCGCGGTATTGGTTTTGCCGCGACGGTGAAAGGCTCGGCGCAAAAGGCTACCGAAGGCGAATTGCTGGGCCAGGTAGAACCGGGCGATTTGATCAAGTTTGGCCTGATCCCCGAATTTATCGGTCGTTTACCGGTGGTCGCGACGCTGAGAGAGCTGAGCGAAGATGCGTTGATCCAGATCCTGCGCGAACCGAAAAACGCGCTGACCAAACAGTATCAGGCGCTGTTCAATCTTGAAGGGGTTGAACTGGAATTCCGTGAAGAAGCATTGACGGCGATTGCCAAGAAAGCCATGGCGCGTAAAACCGGTGCACGCGGTTTACGCTCCATCGTGGAAGCGGCGTTGCTGGACACCATGTACGACCTACCTTCCATGGAGAGCGTCGATAAGGTGGTGATTGATGAATCGGTGATTGCCGGTCAATCAGAGCCCATGCTGATCTACGGTAAACCTGAAGCGCAGCAGGCATCTGGCGAATAAATCGTCAATTGCATGCTTGACCGAAGTTGAAAATGGGAGATTTTATCTCCCATTTTTTTTTTCGCATGTTCTGGTCGTTGAATGTCGGATATTTATCCCCATATACTCCAATACTTGTTGACGAAACCCGTGACATCCGCGTTTCACGAGATTCCTTTAACCTGGCGGAAACGAAACTAAGAGAGAGCTCTATGAACCCTGAGCGTTCCGAACGCATTGAAATCCCCGTATTGCCGTTGCGCGATGTGGTGGTTTATCCGCACATGGTCATTCCGTTGTTTGTTGGTCGGGAGAAATCGATTCGTTGCCTTGAAGCCGCGATGGATCACGATAAAAAGATCATGTTGGTGGCACAAAAAGAGGCTTCAACGGATGAACCCAGTATTAACGATCTTTTCTCGGTAGGAACGGTCGCCTCCATTCTGCAAATGCTGAAACTGCCGGACGGTACAGTCAAAGTGCTGGTCGAAGGGTTGCAGCGTGCGCGTATCACCACGTTGTCTGACGGCGGTGAACACTTTGCTGCCCAAGCGGAATATCTCTCGTCGCCAGCGATTGAAGAGCGCGAACAGGAAGTTCTGATGCGCACGGCGGTCAATCAGTTTGAGGGATATATCAAACTGAACAAGAAAATCCCGCCGGAAGTGTTGACCTCGCTAAACAGCATTGAAGATGCAGCACGTCTGGCGGATACCATTGCCGCTCACATGCCGCTGAAACTTGCTGACAAACAGTCCGTGCTGGAAATGTCTGATATTACGGAACGCCTCGAATATCTGATGGCGATGATGGAATCGGAAATCGACCTGTTGCAGGTGGAAAAACGTATTCGCAGTCGCGTGAAAAAGCAGATGGAAAAAAGCCAGCGTGAGTACTACCTCAACGAGCAGATGAAAGCGATTCAAAAAGAGCTCGGTGAGATGGACGATGCGCCGGATGAACACGAAGCGCTGAAACGCAAGATTGAAGCGGCCAAGATGCCGAAAGAAGCGCGGGAAAAAGCGGAAGCCGAACTGCAAAAACTGAAAATGATGTCACCGATGTCCGCTGAAGCGACAGTGGTGCGCAGCTACATCGATTGGATGGTTCAGGTGCCGTGGAATGCGCGCAGCAAGGTGAAAAAAGACCTGGTCAAAGCGCAGGAAACCCTGGACACCGACCACTACGGTCTGGATCGCGTCAAAGAACGTATTCTTGAATACCTCGCGGTACAAAGCCGTGTCAGTAAAATCAAGGGGCCGATTCTGTGCCTGGTTGGGCCGCCGGGGGTAGGGAAAACGTCTCTGGGGCAGTCTATCGCCAAGGCGACGGGGCGTGAATACGTGCGCATGGCGCTTGGCGGCGTGCGTGATGAAGCGGAAATTCGCGGTCATCGTCGTACTTACATCGGCTCACTGCCGGGTAAACTGATCCAGAAAATGGCCAAGGTCGGGGTAAAAAACCCGCTGTTCCTGTTGGATGAGATCGACAAAATGTCGTCTGACATGCGTGGCGATCCGGCGTCGGCGCTGCTTGAGGTATTGGATCCTGAGCAGAATGTCACCTTCAACGATCACTATCTGGAAGTGGATTACGATCTGTCCGATGTGATGTTTGTTGCGACCTCTAACTCGATGAACATTCCTGCGCCGTTGCTGGACCGTATGGAAGTGATTCGCCTGTCTGGCTACACCGAAGATGAGAAGCTCAATATTGCCAAGCGCCATTTGCTGCCGAAGCAGATTGAACGAAACGCACTGAAGAAAGGTGAGCTGACCGTTGATGACAGTGCTATCTCCGGGATCATCCGTTACTACACGCGTGAAGCGGGCGTACGCAGTCTGGAGCGTGAAATCTCCAAACTGTGCCGTAAAGCGGTAAAAACGCTGTTGATGGATAAAACCGTTAAGCATATTGAGATTACGGGCGATAACCTTAAAGATTTCCTTGGTGTTCAGCGCTTTGACTATGGCCGTGCGGATGAAGAAAACCGCGTTGGGCAGGTCACTGGGTTGGCCTGGACGGAAGTTGGCGGTGACTTGCTGACCATTGAAACCGCGTGTGTACCGGGCAAGGGCAAATTGACCTATACCGGTTCACTCGGGGAAGTGATGCAGGAGTCTATCCAGGCGGCGCTCACTGTGGTGCGCGCGCGCGCTGAACGGTTGGGTATCAATGCCGATTTCCATGAAAAGCGTGATATCCACGTGCATGTGCCGGAAGGGGCAACGCCCAAAGATGGTCCAAGCGCCGGGATCGCCATGTGTACCGCGCTGGTTTCCTGTCTGACGGGTAACCCGGTGCGTGCTGATGTCGCGATGACCGGGGAAATCACGCTGCGGGGCTTGGTCTTGCCGATCGGGGGCTTGAAAGAGAAACTGTTGGCTGCGCATCGCGGTGGTATTAAGACGGTATTGATTCCTGACGAAAACAAACGTGATTTGGAAGAGATCCCGGCGAATGTGATTGCGGACCTGGAGATTCACCCGGTCAAACGTATCGAGGAAGTGCTGGCGTTAGCGTTACAAAATCCGCCGGACGGTATGCAGCCGGAGCCTGTCAAGGCCAAGCGAGCGCCTGCCAAGGCGAAAGCGGTGCCCGCCAAGGCCGCGAAAGAGTGACCTATCGCAAAAACCCTTGAGAAAAATCACGCTGGCAGCAGAAATGGCGCTTGCCAGCGTTTTTTTGTACCGCTAAGTTATGGCACTGTTAGTCTTAGCCAGTACGCTGTGCTAAGGTTTGACAGGATTGAAAAAAGCTACGTGTCGCGTTTTGGGGATATTCAGCGTGACAACAGGATTTCAGAGGGGATGAGAGAGTGAACAAGTCACAATTGATCGACAAAATTGCCGCAGATGCTGATATTTCCAAAGCGGCAGCAGGGCGTGTGTTAGATGCAATTATTGGTTCTGTTACCGATTCTCTGAAAGCAGGGGATGACGTTGCACTGGTGGGATTTGGAACGTTCTCCGTGCGTGAGCGTGCTGCTCGCACTGGGCGCAATCCGCAAACGGGCAAGGAAATCAGCATTCCAGCAGCAAAAGTACCGGGCTTCCGTGCCGGTAAATCGCTGAAAGACGCCGTTAACTGATTATCTCGTCACAGGTTTGTGCTGTAATCCAAGTACGTTACCAAACATTACCTGACGCCACGGTGTCGGTAAGGTAAGATAAGGGGCGCATCATTTTATGATGTGCCTTTTTTATGACGGGCGAACGCTGCCCATCACCCTGCGGGGCGTCGCATTGCGGCGTAATGTCTTTCCCGCTCCTCTCTCTGGCATGTCATGTTCTGGCATTACGGTTTGCCAGACGCGCAGGGAAGCGTGGTTTTAGCCAACGCAGGGCGTGTTATCCATACTACAGCGGAGTGTTGTCACATTATGATGGACAATTTACGCGCGGCCGCTAATAACGTCGTGCTGAAAATTATTCTGGGCTTGATCGTCGCCTCCTTCGTATTGACGGGCGTGGGTGATTACCTTATCGGCGGCTCTAAAGATTACGCCGCCAAAGTCAACGGGCAGGAAATCGGTCGTGCGCAGTTTGAACAAGCGGTGCAAAACGAGCGTAGCCGCATGCAGGAACAGTTGGGAGAAAACTTTTCCGTGCTGGCAGGCAATGACGGTTATATGCAGCAGATGCGTCAACAGGTGCTCTCTCAACTGATCGATGAGGCACTGATTGACCAATACGCCCGTAAGCTTGGGCTCAGCATCAGCGATGCGCAGATCAAACAGGCCATCTTCGCTGTTCCCGCTTTCCAGACCAACAACCAGTTTGATAACGAAAAGTATCTGGATCAGGTACGTCGTTTGGGGCTGACTCCGGATCGCTACGCGGAATTGCTGCGTAAGCAACTGATCACACAGCAACTGATTCAGGGGCTGGGCGCGACGCAATTCTCTCTGCCAAAAGAAATCGACAGTCTGGTGGCACAGGCTGCACAGGATCGTGTAGTGAGGACGGCAACGATCGACGTGGCGTCCATTGCCAAAACGCTGAACGTGACGGATGAAGAGATCAAGGGCTATTACGACAGCAACAAAGGCCGTTTTATCGACCCGGAAGCCTTCAAGGTCAGCTATCTGCTGTTGGATGCCGCGCGCGTTATGGACAGTGTGAAAATCACTGATGCGGATATCGCCGCGTTTTACGAGAAGAATAAGCAAGAGTTTACCCAACCTGAGCGCAAGCGCTTTAGCGTTATTCAGCTTAAAACTGAGGCTGACGCCCGTGCCGTGTTGGATGAACTGAAAAACGGTGCCAATTTTGCCGCACTGGCAAAAGAAAAATCGCAGGATGTGGTATCGCGTCGTAACGGTGGCGATATGGGCTGGATGGATGCCAATGCCACGGTTGATGAATTGCAGCAGGCAAAACTGACCGAAAAAGGCCAACTCTCCGAGCCGGTAAAATCCTCTGTGGGTTACCTGATTGTACGTCTGGATGACATTCAGGCCGCACAGGTTAAACCGCTGAGTGCGGTGCGCGATGACATTGCTGTCAGAGCAAAACGTGAAAAAGCGTTGGATGAATTCTTTGCCCTGCAACGTAAAGTCAGCGAAGCGGCAAGCAATGACAATGAATCGTTGGTATCAGCGGAAGAAGCTGCGGGTCAAAAAGCCACTGAAACGGCCTGGTTTAGTCACGATCAAGTGCCTGCTGAGCTGAATTTCCCTCAGGTGACGCAGGCTATTTTCGGCGGCACCCTGCTAGGCGATGGCGGTGCTCCGGGCAGCAACTCCGATGTGATCAGTGTCGATGGCGATCGGGCGATCGTGCTGCGTATTACCGATCACCGTGCAGAAACGCCTCGCCCTCTGGAGCAGGTGCGTGACGAGATTGTACAGGTGCTGAAAGTGCAGAAAGCACAGCAGCAGGCTAACCTACAGGCTGAAAAAATTCTGGTTGACCTGAAACAAGGCAAAGAGGACTCGCTGAAAGCTGCTAACCTCAGCTTTGGTGCGCCAGAGACGCTGTCCTCGGTTTCTCAGGGCAACGTGTTGGCAGAAAGCGTGTTTGCCTTGCCAGTGCCGCAACAGGACAAGGTAAGTTACGGTGTTGCACGCGATCAGGCGGGTAATGTGGTGCTGGTTGCGCTGGATAGCGTGAAACCCCACACCATCACTGATGAGCAGAAAGCACAGTTTACCAGTCAGGTTGAGCAGAGCGCAGTGACAACGCTGTTTGATACCTTGGTTTCCAGCCTGCGTACCGAAGCGACCATCAAGTTAGGTGCCGCTGCTCAGGAGCAGCAACCGCAGTAAGCGCAGCCAATGCATCTGCAACCTGAAGTATGAAGGGTATATGCATTAATTTGTAATCCGCTGTAATAACAAAAGGCCGCTTTCGCGGCCTTTTCCACATTTCAACGCCGTGGTTTGTGCAATGTCCCTGATTTCGGCACCCTGTTCCTGCCAATTAATCAAGAGGGAGATACCGTATGAAAAGGAAAGGAATGTCAGCGCTGTGTTTGTGTCTGGCCTTGGGTTTATCTGCTTTCACAGGCGGGACACTGGCTCAAACGGGAGAGGCGGCAGCAAACGGTGGAGCCTCATCATCACCGTCACAGTCAACGGCGTCGACACAGGAAACGGTGAATATCAATACGGCGACCGCGCAGCAATTGACCCAGCTACAAGGGATAGGCATGCGTAGAGCGGAGGCGATCGTGCAATATCGCGATGAGAACGGTCCTTTTACTGACATTGCACAGTTGCAGGAGGTGCCCGGCATCGGACCGATGCTGATTGAGAATAACCGAGCGCGCCTCGTGCTGTAAGCGTCCGATTCGTTGTAATCCCGATCTCTGGTGCTACGCCTGCACGGCAGTGCGGTTATTCACTGCCGTTATTTTCTGCTAACCTTAGCAGCAGGTCCAACCAGTTTGTGGCGTTAATTTGTTGAGGAGTCATTACGTGGTGCATACCTTTATTACTGTTCGCGGCTTTCACATTGATGTCTATCAGCATGTCAACAACGCACGCTATCTGGAGTTTATGGAGGAGGCGCGTTGGCAATGGCTGGAGAATTTGCCCGCTTTTCAGTGGATGCAACAGCATGACATTGCGTTTATCGTGGTCAATATCAACATCAATTATCGTACCCCGGCGGTATTAGGGGACGTGTTGCGTATTGAGAGCGCTTTGTTGCACCTCAATGCCAAAAGTGGCGTGATTAGCCAAAAGATGGTGCGTACTACGGATGAAGCTGCAGTGGTCGATGCCACCTTAACCTTTGTCTGTATCGATCTAACGACGCAAAAGGCATTGCCGTTGGAAGGCGAGTTGTTGGCGCATTTGCAGGCGTTTATGCAGCCACCAGCCTCCGATGGTTCATCAGTAGCGTAGTGAACGTGGGGTAAGGTGCTAGCCAGCTTACCCCGCTATTCGCTGACCTTATTGCAAACCGGTTTTACGTTTCATTGACGCCATCACGCCGACCCGATCTTGCTGATACTGCGTTAAGCCATTTGCACGCAAATGACACGCCGCACACTGGCCGCAACCGTCGCCCTGAATCCCGTTGTAGCAGGTCAGCGTCTGGTTGCGCACCGTATCCAGATGGTGGTAATGGTCAGCCAATGCCCAGGTTTCGGCCTTGTTGAGCCACATGAGCGGCGTAATAAACGCAATGTCACGGGCGATGCCGAGCACGATAGCGTGATTTAAGGCTTTGACAAACTCATCACGGCAGTCAGGATAGCCCGAAAAGTCGGTTTCACAGACGCCAGTGATCACCGCTTGCGCGCCGACCTGATAGGCATAAATGGCCGCCAGCGTAAGAAACAGAATATTGCGTCCGGGCACGAACGTACTGGGAATACCGGACGCAGAGGGGTCGTAATCGGGTACGGCAATATTGTCGCGCGTCAGGCTACTGACAGCCAATTCATTGAGTAAACCGACATCCAGCACTTTGTGTGCTTTGGCCCCCAATTTATTTGCAAGCGCGCGCGCAATATCGATTTCTGCCCGGTGGCGCTGACCGTAGTCGAAAGTGACACAGTGCACTTCATCATACAGGCTGAGTGCCTGAATCAAACAGGTGGTGGAATCCTGCCCGCCGCTAAAAACGACAACCGCGCGTTTTGTCATTGCTCTACCTTTGATGCTCAAGGGCGATGCGCCCCGTGTGACGTAAAAGGTACATGCTATAGCAAAACCGTGCCGTTTTCAGCGTTAACGCGGTATCAGGCCAAAATCAGCTCTCGTTGATTCTGTGATTGCCCCGCGTTGAGTTGCGCCAGATACGGGCTGATATCGCCGATGTTTTGCGCTACCCAGTCGGTATTGTAATAGGTATCCAGATAACGCTCCCCGCTGTCACACAGCAGGGTGACGATCGCCCCTTGTTTACCCTGCGCGCGCATCTGATTAGCCAGTTGTAACATGCCCCAGACGTTAGTACCGGTGGATGCGCCGACCTTGCGTCCCAAAATACTCTCCAGCCAATACAGTGTGGCAATGCTGGCGGCATCCGGTACCTGCATCATGCTGTCGATCACGTCAGGAATAAACGAGGGCTCTGCGCGTGGGCGACCGATCCCCTCAATTTTACTGCCGCAGTGCCCCGTCAGGCCGCGGTCACGCTGATGGTAGTAATCAAAAAACACCGAGTTCTGTGGATCGACCACCATCAACTGTGAGTCGATACCCTGATAGCGGATATAGCGCCCTAAAGTGGCGGAAGTGCCGCCGGTGCCTGCACTCATCACGATGTAATCGGGAACCGGGTAGGGTTCACGCGCCATCTGGCGGAAAATACTGTCAGCAATATTGTTATTGCCACGCCAATCGGTAGCGCGCTCAGCGTAGGTAAACTGATCCATATAGTGGCCGTTCAGTTCACGCGCCAGTTGCTCCGATGCCGCATAGATCTGGCTGGATTGCTCAACGAAGTGGCAGTGTCCACCGTAGAAGGCAATCTGTTCCACTTTACGCTTGGCAGTACAACTGGGCATAACGGCAATAAAAGGCAGGCCCAGCAGGCGAGCAAAGTAGGCTTCCGAGATGGCGGTGCTGCCGGAAGACGCTTCAATAATGGGTGTGCCTTCCTTAATCCAGCCGTTGCACAAGCCATACAGAAACAGCGAACGCGCCAGGCGATGCTTCAGGCTGCCGCTTGGGTGCGTGCTTTCATCCTTGAGATAGAAGTAAATCCCTGGATAGTGCGGTAATGTCAGGCGAATCAGATGGGTATCGGCAGAACGCTGAAAATCCGCATCAATAGCGCTAATGGCCTGTTTCACCCATGCCGTTGTCATGATCTTGCTCTCTTTACCCGTTTTGCATTTATAGGGATAGCGTATCTGGTTTTGTGGAAAAAAAGATTGTTTTTTTAACTTCAATTAAGGGCTTCTGGGTAATTATTTTCTTTAAATTCTCATTTATATGGGTTTTTTTTCTTCTGTTTTCGATTTTTATGGAAATTGATTTGTCTTATGGCTCTGGCGTGGGATGATAAAAGGAAAACGGCGGGTTTTTCCGCACGTTGGTTGCCTTTTCATTCTGTTGCGCGTGAAATAGGGGGAAAATGATTCTGGAATGCCGCTATGCTGGATAAAATCGATCGTGCGCTGCTAAACCTATTGCAACACGACTGCACCTTGTCGTTGCAAACGCTGGCCGATGCGGTGCATTTGACATCGACCCCCTGCTGGAAACGTCTAAAACGTCTGGAAGAAGAGGGCTATATCCGTGCTCGCGTTGCGCTGCTGGATAACGAACGTCTGGGGTTGGGGTTGACGGCTTTTGTGCTATTAAAAACGCAGCAGCATAACAGTGCCTGGTATGAAAAATTTTCCCAGGTGGTATCGGATATGCCCGAAGTGTTGTCATTTTATCGCATGGCGGGAGAGTACGATTACCTGATGCAGGTCCAGGTCGCCGACATGAAAAGCTATGATAATTTTTACAAACGTCTGGTTAGCGGCATTCCTGGTCTGATTGATGTGACCTCCAGCTTTGCCATGGAGCGGATAAAGTACACCACCGCACTCCCGATCGCTCCGTGATGAATCTCCTCTGTGAGATTCTGCCTTGGGGCAGTGCTTGCCGCCTTGCTGCAACCCGAATTATTTCGGGTATAAATGATGACGCGCATAAGCTTTCTGTATAATGGCCCTGTGATGTTTTGCAGCCCTTTCTGGAAAATGGAATAACAACAGCGTGCGACTTTTTGCTCAATTGGCCTGGTATTTTCGTCGAGAATGGCGGCGATACCTCGGGGCCGTGGTTCTTCTTATCATTATCGCCATCCTGCAACTGCTGCCACCTAAGCTGGTTGGTGTGATTGTGGATGGCGTTACGCGCGATGCGATGCCCGCAGCGGCGGTAATGAAATGGATCGGCGTGATGCTGCTGATCGCGGTTATGGTTTATCTGTTGCGTTATGTATGGCGCATCTTTTTGTTTGGCGCTTCATACCAGTTGGCCGTGGAGCTGCGGGACAGTTTTTATCGCCAGTTGAGCCTCCAGCATCCTGCTTTTTATCTGCGTCATCGTACTGGCGACCTGATTGCTCGTGCCACCAACGATGTCGATCGCGTGGTGTTTGCCGCTGGGGAAGGGGTGTTGACGCTGGTGGATTCCATGGTAATGGGATGCGCGGTGTTGGTGGTGATGAGTACCCAAATCAGTTGGCAACTGACTCTGTTGGCGCTGTTGCCGATGCCCATTATGGCGTTGGTGATCAAACACTATGGTACACAGTTGCATCAGCGCTTTAAGGGCGCACAGGCGGCATTCTCTTCACTGAACGATCAGGCGCAAGAAAGCCTGACCAGCATTCGTATGATCAAGGCCTTTGGGTTGGAGGATTACCAGTCAAGCCGGTTCGCGGCAGTGGCTGAGGATGCGGGGCAAAAAAACATGCACGTGGCCCGGGTCGATGCGCGTTTCGACCCGACGATTTATATCGCCGTCGGTTTCTCACACCTGCTTGCCGTCGGGGGTGGCAGTTGGATGATTGTTCAGGGGACGTTGACGTTAGGGCAACTGACCAGCTTCGTGATGTATCTGGGCCTGATGATTTGGCCGATGCTGGCGCTGGCGTGGATGTTCAACATCGTGGAGCGCGGCAGTGCGGCTTACGGGCGGATTCGACAACTGTTGAATGAAGCACCGGTGGTGGCAGACGGCGATGCACCACTGCCACCGGGCCGCGGTAATTTGGATGTCGATATTTGCGCCTTTGCTTATCCGCAGCAATCGCGCCCGGTGCTGGATCGGGTGGCGTTCTCGCTCGCGCCGGGCAACATGCTGGGACTGTGCGGCCCTACCGGTTCCGGTAAAAGTACGCTTTTAGCTTTGATCCTGCGCCATTACGATCTCGATGACGGCGAGATTCGCTTTCATGGCCTTCCGCTCGCAACGCTGAATCTGGATAGTCTGCGTCAACGTTTCGCGGTGGTCGGGCAAACGCCCTTTTTGTTCTCCGACACCGTGGCGAACAATATTGCGCTCGGGAACCCCAGCGCCACGCTGGCGCAGATTCAGCACGCCGCACGTCTGGCCAGCGTCCATGATGATATTACGCGCTTACCGCAAGGCTATGAAACCCAAGTGGGTGAGCGCGGCGTAATGCTCTCCGGTGGACAAAAACAGCGTATTGCCATTGCACGCGCGCTGCTGTTGGACGCGGAGATCTTGGTCCTTGATGATGCGCTGTCGGCGGTTGATGGGCGCACCGAGCACCGTATTTTGCAAAACCTGAAACGTTGGGGTGAGAAACGCACGTTGATTATCAGCGCGCACCGTCTTTCGGCCCTCACTGAAGCCGACGAAATTCTGGTTTTACAGCAGGGTAGCGTGGCGCAACGTGGCAGCCATGGCACATTGGCGTCGCAAGTCGGATGGTATCGCGACATGTTTCGCTATCAGCAGTTAGAGGCGGCGCTGGATGAAGAGCCGGTCAAGAGAGAGATGACAATTGGCTAACGCAAAGCAGTTATGGCCGACGTTAAAACGGCTATTGGCGTATGGTTCTCCTTGGCGGAAATCCCTGATCTTGGGCGTGGTGATGCTCTGGGTGGCAGCAGTTGCCGAAGTGGCTGGGCCGGCACTGGTAAGCTATTTCATCGATCATCTGGTGGCAAAAGGCAATATTCCTCTGGCACTGGCGGGGGGCTTGGCAGCGGTTTATATTTTGCTGCAATTGTCCGCTGCACTGTTGCATTACGTGCAATCGCTACTGTTCAACCGCGTTGCGGTAGGCGTAGTACAACAGTTGCGTATTGATGTGATGGATGCTGCGTTGCGTCAACCGTTAAGTACCTTTGATACGCAACCCGTGGGGCAACTGATTTCCCGCGTTACCAATGACACCGAGGTGGTGCGCGATCTGTATGTCACCGTGGTGTCCACCGTACTGCGCAGTATGGCGCTAATCGGAGCCATGCTGGTAGCGATGTTCACGCTCGATTGGCGCATGGCGCTGATTGCCGTGATGATCTTCCCCGCAGTGGCTATTGTGATGGCGATCTATCAGCATTTCAGTACGCCGATTGTGCGGCGGCTGCGCCGCTATCTGGCAGATATTAACGATGGTTTTAATGAGGCGATCTCGGGCATGTCCGTGATCCAGCAATTCCGCCAACAGGCGCGTTTTGGTGACAAGCTGGGTGCTTCAAGCCGCGCGCATTTTCAGGCAAGAATGAAAACGCTGCGACTCGATGGCGTACTACTGCGCCCGCTATTGAGCCTATTTTCTGCCATGGTGCTGTGTGGGCTGTTGATTCAGTTTGGTTTTAGCTCGGTGGGAACGGTCGGTGTTGGTGTGCTTTACGCCTTTATCAGCTATCTGGGTCGTCTCAACGAGCCGTTGATTGCGTTGACCACCCAGCAGTCTATGTTACAACAGGCAGTAGTCGCCGGTGAGCGTATCTTTGAACTGATGGATGCGGTGCAGCAGTCCTATGGCGATGATTCGCGCCCATTAGCGGCGGGCAGCATCGAGATGGAGAACGTGTCTTTTGCCTACCGGGATAATCAGCGCGTCCTGAACCATATCAGCGTGCAGGTGCCAGCGCGCGGCTTTGTGGCGCTGGTTGGGCATACCGGCAGTGGCAAGAGTACGTTAGCGAGTTTGTTGATGGGATATTATCAACCGGATGAAGGGGAAATTCGGCTGGATGAGCGTCCGCTGACGTCGTTATCCCATCAGGTATTACGACAAAATGTCGCAATGGTGCAACAAGACCCTATGGTATTGGCGGATTCACTTTATGCCAACGTTACGCTGGGGCGCGAAATTCCTGAAGATGAAGTGTGGCGCGTCTTGGAGATTGTTCAGCTCACCGCGTTGGCAACGGCACTGCCTGAAGGCATACACAGCGCCATTGGCGAGCAAGGCAATACGCTTTCTGTGGGACAAAAGCAGCTTCTTTCTCTGGCCCGTGTGTTGGTGAAACCACCCAAAATACTGATTCTTGACGAGGCGACGGCCAATATTGATTCTGGCACTGAGCAGGCGGTTCAGCGTGCATTGCGTCTTATCCGTCGTCACACCACGCTGGTGGTGATTGCGCACCGTCTTTCCACCGTGGTCGAGGCTGACAATATACTGGTGCTACATCATGGTGAAACGGTAGAGCAGGGGACGCACGAGCAATTACTGCAACGTCGCGGGCGTTACTACCAGATGTATCAACTGCAACTGGCGGGGCAGGAGTTGGCTGCCAGCGAGGATGAACCCGTTTCCGTCATTGGATAAAAGGTGTACTGCCTGTTGCGCTGGTTTTTATCCGCGCACCATCAACAGGCAGATGATTTTCATTTTTCCGTCTCGTGCACCGCAATTACGCGCGACGCACCAAATTGATGCACTGCGTGTGCGCAACATCACATCTTTATCCTTTCCTTTTACTTCTCCAGGCAGGTTCCACGTTATTTCCCTGTGCAATTATCGGTTCCTTTCATTTATGGCACAGCCTTTGCTTTATCCCTGTCGTGAAGGTTATTCGAAATGGTGGCGGGCGTAAGTCTGAACTTAATTGGTAAGGGGAAGATAATGAAACTGGTTACTGTGGTGATAAAACCATTCAAGCTGGAAGATGTGCGTGAAGCCTTATCTTCTGTCGGCATCCAGGGGCTCACCGTCACTGAGGTGAAGGGATTTGGACGCCAGAAAGGCCATGCCGAGCTGTATCGCGGTGCTGAATATAGCGTCAACTTTTTGCCGAAAGTGAAAATTGATATTGCCATCGCTGACGATCAGGTTGATGAAGTCGTTGATGTGATTAGTAAAGCGGCTTACACCGGTAAAATTGGCGACGGTAAGATTTTTGTTGCTGAACTGCAACGCGTTATCCGTATTCGTACGGGCGAAACTGACGACGCCGCACTGTAATGCCTGGCTGACGAAAAATTGGGATGGATGAAAATGAAAATACGTGTCTCTTCATTATTAGGCCTTGCCGCCGCAGCGCTACTTCCGTCGCTGGCAATGGCCGCTGATACACCGGCAATCGATAAAGCGGATAACGCTTTTATGATGATTTGTACCGCGCTGGTACTGTTCATGACGCTGCCCGGCATTGCGCTGTTCTACGGCGGCCTGATTCGCTCCAAGAACGTGCTCTCCATGTTGACCCAGGTTACCGTAACGTTTGCCATGGTGTGCGTGCTGTGGGTTATCTACGGTTACAGCATGGCCTTTGCGACCGGTAATGCCTTCTTTGGCGGACTGGATATGTTCATGCTTAAAGGCATCGAGCTGAAATCGCAATCTGGCACGATTTACCAACTGATTCACGTCGCGTTCCAGGCTTCCTTCGCGTGCATTACTGTCGCGCTGGTGGTTGGTGCGATTGCTGAACGTATCCGTTTCTCTGCGGTACTGATTTTTGCTGCTATCTGGCTGACATTCTCTTATCTGCCGTTGACGCACATGGTCTGGGGCGGCGGCTTCCTGGCGGCTGATGGCGCGCTGGACTTCGCAGGCGGTACTGTGGTGCACATCAATGCCGCGGTTGCGGGGTTGACCGGTGCTTATCTGCTGGGCAAACGTGCCGGTTTCGGTAAAGAAGCCTTCAAACCGCACAACCTGCCGATGGTGTTTACCGGTACCGCTATCCTTTATGTCGGCTGGTTTGGCTTTAACGCCGGTTCTGCTGCTGCCGCTAACGAAATCGCCGGTTTGGCTTTCCTGAATACCGTAGTGGCTACTGCTGGTGCGATTCTGGCGTGGGTTATCGGTGAGTGGATGGCGCGCGGCAAACCTTCTTTGTTAGGTGCCTGTTCCGGTTGTATCGCGGGCTTGGTTGCTATTACGCCAGCGGCGGGCACTGTGGGTGTGGGTGGTGCGTTGATTATTGGCCTGATAGGCGGTTTTGCAGGCCTGTGGGGTGTGACGGTACTGAAAAGATGGCTGCGCGTTGATGACCCGTGTGATGTGTTCGGCGTTCACGGCGTATGCGGTATCGTAGGGTGTATCCTGACTGGGGTCTTCACTTCGGCTTCTCTGGGCGGTGTTGGCTACGCAGAAGGCGTCACCATGGCGCATCAGGTTTGGGTGCAGCTGTTTAGCGTGATCATCGCGTTCATTTGGTCCGGTGTTGCTGCGTTCATCGCGTTCAAAGTGGCAGACCTGGCCGTTGGCCTGCGTATTCCTGAAGAACAAGAGCGTGAAGGCCTGGATGTTAACAGCCACGGCGAAAACGCTTACAACCAGTAAATGGTCTAAAATAGGAAAAACGCGGACTTCGGTCCGCGTTTTTTTTGCTTAATCGCTGATAGCGAGGAGTTCTACACCGTTTTTCAGGGCGCACTATGCTGGCGCATCACGCCCTCTTGTACTGTTGAAGCGACAAGCACCCCTTCGCGCGTGTAGAATTGCCCGCGAACAAAACCGCGAGCACCTGATGCTGATGTGCTTTCCACCGTGTAGAGCAGCCAGTCATCAAGGCGGAAAGGACGGTGGAACCACATCGAGTGGTCGATGGTGGCGACTTGCATACCCGGCTCAAGGAATCCAACGCCGTGCGGTTGCAACGCAGTGAGCAGAAAATTGCAGTCCGATGTATAACCCAGCAGGTATTTATGAATGCGTTCGTCATCGGGCATGGTGCCATTGGCTCTGCACCATACGTGACGCACGGGTTCATCCACGTGACCTTTGAGTGGGTTATGAAATTTTACCGGCCGCATTTCGATGGCGCGCTGTTGCAGAAATTTGTCACGGAACTGTTCAGGCAGTAAATGTACCATGCTCTGCGCAATCTCTTGTTCTGAAGGCAAGGATTCAGGCGCAGGGACTTCCGGCATGGTGTTTTGATGTTCAAAGCCGTTCTCTTGGCGCTGAAAAGAGGCGGTCATAAAAAAGATAGGCTTACCGTTTTGGATGGCGCTGACACGCCGTGCGCTAAAACTGTTGCCATCACGCAGGTTCTGCACATCGTAGACAATGGGTTTTCGGCTGTCTCCCGGCAATAAAAAGTAGCTGTGAAAGGAGTGCAACCCTCGGCCCGCTTCGACAGTCTGTTTGGCCGCATACAGTGCCTGACCGACCACCTGCCCGCCGAACACCTGGCGTAGCCCTAAATCTTCGCTTTGTCCCCGGAAGAGTCCTTCCTCGATCTTTTCCAACTTCAGCAATTCGAGAAGATGCTGTAGTGCATGGCTCATGGATACTCTCCCTTGGTGGAAATAAGTGTCGTTAATGTATAACGGTAAGTCATCAAGCCTATAAGGGCGGGCAGTAAGCTTCAGCATCGGTATTTTCGAAAAATGATAAATTCAGAATGTTGAACGCTGCCAAATGGCTAATGTAGGTCATACTTTCATTATCGCGTCAGTGTAAGCATGCAGCGCAAAACGTTTGTGTTATGCATTGCAGCTAATGCCTGACGTCGTTACAGACAATAACGAAAGGAGACTCGCCAATGAAATTATGGCATATCTTAGGTGGTATCACGTTATCTGTCGTGTTGACTGGCGCGGCGCTAGCCGCGACAACCGTCACCGATTCGCCGACCGCTGCACAAACCCAGCTTGCCATGCCTGCTGTCAGCGGTACCATTAATCTGCATCAGCGCATCGCGCTGCCGCCCAATGCTGCCTTAACGGTTACGGTTTCTGATGCCAGCGTATCGGATGCGCCGTCGCGCGTGGTGGCGCAAAAGGTAGCATGGACGGATGGGAAACAGGCGCCGTTTATCTTCTCCTTGCCGTATAACCCTGCCGACATTCAGCCGAATGCGCGTATTTTGCTCAGCGCAGCGGTGACCATTGATAATCGCGTGGTGATGGCGACGCAGGACATCCCTGCGGTGATCACCAACGGTGTGACGCGCGCGGATTTGCTGTTGATTCCCGTGGAGTCAGTGGCACTGCCAACCCATTCGCAGGGAGGTATGTTGACACCCAGTGCACAAGCACCGCTCAGCACTCAGGGGTAACACCTCGTGGCTCTCAAGGCGTTTCGCCCTGCCAGCCATAGCGTGCGAGATCGATTTTGCCCTGACGTGTAAAGGTTATCCCTTCGGCCCTGAGCGCTTCGCGTTGACGAATGTAATCCGGGCCAGTCAGCGAAATTTCACCATGACGATTTATTACCCGATACCAGGGAAGCGAGCTGCCTTCGGGCAGCTTTTTTAATACGCCACCAACCTGGCGGGCAGCGCGTGCGGAACCCGCCAGTCGGGCCACCTCCCCGTAGGTGGTCACCTTGCCCCAGGGGATGGCGGCTACGATATGAAAAACGCGCTGGCGAAAGTTATCCTGCTCCATCGCTGCTCCAGTAAATATTACGATCATCCGATATAGTGGCACAGCAGCGCAGGCTTGCAAATGGGCGTTTCGGCGGGTGAGAAACGGAAATCGAATAAGAAAACAACGGTTGGCTGCGGTCAACTTGCAATTGAGGGGCGCATACCCGATAATGCCCACGCTCTGTACCACGCAGAGCCAACGAATCAATGGAGGCCCTGTCGGTTCTCCCGCAACATTACCCTGTGGACTCGGTCAGGTCCGGAAGGAAGCAGCCGCAGCAGGAGACGTGTGTGCCGGGATGTAGCTGGCAGGGCCTCCACCCTTTTTAGCACTTGTCCTTTATTTTCCGCGCTTTTTACCCTCATTCTTTTCTTTCTGTTCTACGTATTGGATACGTTTATCGACGATATCCCGTCGCTGATAATGTGCTCTAATTGGTATTAAAGTGCGTAGGGATAAGAAGAGGGCGTTCACGCGAGTAAAATAGAATTGCACCAAAAAAAGGCAATAAAAGAAATCTATATTGAGATCAAGGTCTGTGATTTACAATTGTGATATTTACGTAAGCAAAGGGCGTAGAGAGAGTAAAACGCCAGCGATGAGGCTGGCGTTAGATATTCATCCTAAATCATTTAGATATATACCTGCGATACTTCAATTTGCCTCTGCGCTGGCTGCATACACTTACCCGAATCACTTACTTGAGTATGCTGTAACCCCTGTTGCCTTCCTGCAACTCGAATTATTTTGGGTATATAAGCACAATGATTTAACGTACGTATTTCCAAACGGCGGTAGGGACCTTGTCGTAAAGCTTGTTCATCGTTAGCTCGGCTAAACGATGATCGGCAGCGGAATAAAACATTTCCAGCTCGTCGCTGGACAACTCATACTTGTTCTTCTCGATAACGCGTTCAAGCGTGTCAATCGTTGTACACTTGCGTAAGCGCATCAAATAATCAATTTTTTTCATGGCGACCTTTATCAAAACAATACCAGCACCTGGTGGTTAATTAATATAAAAGCATCTATTGCTTAAGATTTAGCAGATGAACAGGCGTTCTCCTGTGAGAACATTCCTAATAACGTGGCTTTAGATCGTTGCCAGCGTTGCAGCTCAGCACCATTAATTCCATAGTTACTGAACAAAGCATAGGTGTCATCTAAATACTGCTCGACCCGTTTTGAAAGCTCGTCTTCATCGGGGTATTTTATTTTAAATGTCAGAATAAATGTAGCTATATGCTCAATCAATTCATTTAATTGGAGATTGATCGCAGATGTTGGGTCATTGACCCAGCCGTGACTGCTATCCCCCAATGTGGCGATGCTTTCGTCATAGAGATTTTCACACAAGAATCGGAGTTGGGCAATATCATAATGTTTCGGTGAGTACTCATCCATATCGTTCACTCCGTCATGCTGTTATTCCACATTACCCCAGCTTGCCTTTGAAAGCTGCAACGCTGATGGAACGTAATAGAAAACCCTGACAACAGTTGGTGACTCCTTGGGTTAAGTGATGAAATAAGCTCACATTTATCCTGATCGAGAGTACGGATTACACAACATGCCGTATCACCCTTACGCTAACTATAGCAAAAGAATCACAGATTATCGCAAAAAATAAGTAAGGTTTTTGACCCTATTTAATCAGATAGGCCCGTGGTATCGACGATATATATATAATAGGTGACACAGTGTTTCATAATATTACTTTATTAAATTCTCTTACAAATGAGAGCGAGAATTACCTTATAAAGGCTACCTGGGGGGGCTATATCATCATGCGCAGAAAGGAAATTAATTGTGTGAGTGATGGGGGATGGGCTTTTATTAAGGTGTTGATATGTAATAAAAAGCCCTGGAAAGGTCTAGGGCTTGAACGGTGTGCTGCTCTCATTATCAACGTTTTTTCTTTCTGCCTTGCACGGCCTTAAAACGTGGATTTGTCTTACAAATAACATAAACTCGCCCGTGTCGACGAACAACCTTACAATCTTTATGGCGTTTCTTTGCCGAACGTAATGAACTGAGAACCTGCATACTTTCTCCCGCTGGAAATTACATATTTCGCTATTTTATGAAATGGCCAAAACGCTTGTTAAAGCGTGCCGTACTTCCTTCTTTGGCATACTCTTTTTGTTTCCCGGTGTAATAGGGATGCGATGCTGACGATACATCAATCGTGACATAGGGATAGGTTACGCCGTCCCGTTCTATGGTGCGGTCTGTCTGGATGGTTGAGCCAACCATAAAATACGCATCAGCACTGGTATCGTGAAAGGCCACGGTACGGTAGTGCGGGTGGATATTCGCTTTCATTAAAAACCTCATTGTTATGTTATAACATAACTCATTGTGCGCTTGTTCGGGCACAAGATCAACCCTCTTGTGTCTAAGGGGCGCAGTGAGGGCAGGGCGAGGGTCAAAACAGGTAGGCAAAAAAAAGGCCGCTTGCGCGGCCTTTGGGGAATAACTCAGTTACGGTTTTTCAACGATATGGTTGTGTTCAATATCTTCATTTTTCTTGCTAAAGCGGCGGCGCACCACCACAAAGAAGACTGGAACAAAGAATATCGCCAGCACTGTTGCGGTAATCATCCCGCCCATTACGCCAGTACCTACGGCGTTCTGCGCGCCGGAACCGGCACCGGAACTGATGACCAACGGCACGACGCCGAGGATAAAGGCCAATGAGGTCATCAGGATGGGGCGCAGACGCATACGTACTGCATCAAGCGTAGCCTCCACCAAGCCTTTGCCTTCTTTCTCCATGAGGTCTTTGGCGAATTCAACGATAAGAATCGCGTTCTTAGCCGATAGACCAATGGTGGTCAGTAGCCCGACCTTGAAGTAGACGTCGTTCTCCAGCCCGCGCATGGTGGCAGCCAGCAGCGCACCAATGATCCCGAGCGGCACTACCAGCATGACAGAGAAGGGGATAGACCAACTCTCGTACAGCGCAGCCAGACACAGGAACACCACAATCAGTGAAATGGCATACAGGGCCGGTGCCTGGTTGCCCGACAGACGTTCCTGATAAGACATCCCGGTCCAGTCGTAGCCAATACCTTCCGGCAACTGTTTGGCGAACTCTTCCATCAAGGCCATCGCTTCACCGGTACTCTTACCCGGCGTTGCTTCACCCTGAATCTGCATCGACGGTTGTCCGTTATAGCGTTCCAGACGCGGTGAGCCGTGCGTCCAGTGGCTTTGTGAGAAGGAAGAGAACGGCACCATCTGGTTGTTGCTGCCCCGAACATACCAGCGCTCAATATCGCTTGGCAGCATGCGGAACGGCGCATCAGCTTGCACATACACTTTCTTCACACGGCCACGGTCAATAAAGTCATTGACGTAGCTGCCGCCCAGCGCGGTTGCCAGCGTGGCGTTGATATCCGACAGGGACACACCCAGCGCCTGCGCTTTTTCCTGATCGATATCGATACGGAACTGTGGGGTATCTTCCATGCCGTTTGGACGCACGCCGACCACGGTATCAGGACGCTGTGCAGCCATTCCCAGCAGTTGGTTACGTGCCGCGGTTAGCTTCTCGTGCCCCAGGTTAGCCTGATCCAGCAACTGGAAGTCAAAACCGGTTGCGGTACCCAGCTCAATGATGGCGGGAACGTTAAAGGCGATAACGATCGCTTCCTTGATTTGTGAGAATGCGCCGTTAGCACGGCCAGCAATGGCACCAACCTTGTTTGCAGCACCCGGGCGTTCACCCCAATCTTTCAGGCTGGCGAAGACCAGACCGGCGTTCTGCCCACGACCGGAGAAGCCGAAACCGTTAACAGTAAACACTGAGTTAACGTTGTCTTTCTCATTCTCCAGATAGTGCTTGGTCACCCGTTCCAGCACGCGCTCGGTGCTCTCCTGCGTTGCCCCGGCGGGCAGTTGTACCATGGTCAACAGTACGCCCTGGTCTTCTTCCGGTAGGAAGGAACTTGGCAGACGCGTGAAAAGCACTGCGAGACCCACCACAATCAGCAGGTAGACCACCAGATAACGGCCGGTACTGCGCAAAATATTGGCAACGCTATCGGTGTAATGGGTGGTGCTCTTTTCGAACAGCTTGTTGAACCAACCGAAGAAACCCGTTTTCTCGTGATGGTCGCCCTTCGCGATCGGTTTAAGCAGCGTGGCACAAAGGGCCGGCGTCAGAATCAATGCCACCAGTACCGACAGCACCATCGCAGATACAATAGTGATGGAGAACTGACGGTAAATGGCACCGGTAGAACCGCCCGTGAATGCCATTGGAATAAATACCGCAGACAACACCAGCGCAATACCGACCAGCGCGCCCTGAATCTGCGACATCGATTTCTTGGTGGCTTCCTTGGGCGGTAGCCCTTCTTCCATCATGACACGCTCGACGTTCTCCACCACCACGATGGCGTCATCCACCAACAGGCCGATAGCCAACACCATGGCGAACATGGTCAAGGTGTTAATCGAGTAACCGAACGCAGACAGGATGGCGAACGTACCTAACAGTACCACCGGCACCGCGATCGTCGGGATCAGCGTGGCGCGGAAGTTTTGCAAGAACAGGTACATTACCAGGAACACCAGCACGATGGCTTCCGCCAGCGTTTTAACCACTTCGTTAATCGAGATCTTAACGAACGGCGTGGTGTCGTAGGGATAAACCACTTTCAACCCAGCTGGGAAGAATTGCTGTAACTTACTCAACTCGGCTTTTATTGCTGAGGCGGTATCCAGCGCGTTAGCACCGGTTGCCAGTTTGATACCGAGACCGGCTGCCGGTTGGCCATTGTAGCGGGCAATAACACTGTAATCTTCACCGCCTAACTCGACGCGGGCGACATCACGCAGGCGCACCTGCGAACCGTCGGCGTTGACGCGCAGCAGAATGTTAGCGAACTCATCGGCAGATTTCAGTCGCGTTTGGGCAATGATAGACGCGTTAAGCTTCTGCCCCGGCAGCGGCGGTGTACCCCCCAATTGTCCAGAGGCAATCTGGTTGTTCTGCACTTTAATGGCAGCCACCACATCGCCCGTGGTCATCTGGAAGCTGTTGAGCTTGTTCGGGTCCATCCAAATGCGCATCGCATACTGGGCACCAAACAACTGCACGTCACCGACACCGTTGGTACGGCTAAGCGGGTCTTTGATATTTGCAGACACATAGTCAGCGATATCTTGCTGGGTCAGTGAACCTTCTTCAGAAATAAAGCCTGCCACCATCAGGAAGCTGCTGCTTGATTTCTGTACGCTCACACCCTGTTGCTGTACTTCCTGCGGCAACAGTGGCATCGCCAGTTGCAGTTTGTTCTGTACCTGAACTTGAGCAATGTCCGGATCCGCTTTCGAGTCAAACGTCAGCGTAATCTGAACCGTACCCGATGAATCACTGCTGGATGCCATGTAGAGCAGGTTATCGATACCATTCATGTTCTGTTCGATAACCTGCGTCACGGAGTCTTGCAGTGTAGAAGCATCCGCGCCCGGGTAGTTCGCCGTTATCTCAATGGACGGTGGCGCAATGGTCGGATATTGGGCGATAGGCAACTTGATAATTGCCAACGCCCCCGCCAGCATCACCATAATGGCGAGCACCCATGCAAAGATGGGACGATCAATAAAAAACTTAGCCATGAATTACAGGCTCCTGTTAAGACTTCGCGGGTTGAGACTGCGCAGGTTTTTCTTCACCATTACCAGGTGCCGTCTCTTTTGCTTTGACGGGCGCGCCCGGTCTGATTTTCTGCAACCCAGTCACGATAAGACGATCGCCTGCTTTCAGGCCGGAGGTCACCAGCCAGTTGCTGCCGATAGCCTGGGCTGTGGTGAGCGTACGTGCTTCAACCTTGTCGCCCTCACCAACCACCATGGCGGTGGCTTCGCCGCGCGGATTACGCGTCACGCCTTGTTGCGGCACCAGCAGTGCGTCATTGTTCACCCCTGAATCGAGGCGCGCGCGCACAAACATGCCCGGCAGTAAATCGTGTTGCGGGTTCGGGAAGATAGCGCGCAGGGTGATAGACCCCGTGGTTTCATCTACCGTGACATCAGAGAACTCCAGCGTACCGTTTTGTGCATACTCGGTGCCGTTATCCAGCAGCAAACGCACAGTCGCTTTGCCTCCGGCTTGCTTCAGCGTGCCTTGTTCCAGCTCACGCTTGAGTCGCAAATAGTCATTGCTGGATTGCGTCACATCAACATAGATAGGATCGAGTTGTTGCACGCTGGTCAACGCTGTCGCCTGACCGGAAGCCACCAATGCCCCTTCGGTGACTGTCGATTTACTGACGCGGCCTGAAATCGGGGAGAGCACCTTGGTGTAGTTCAGGTTGATCAGCGCTGAATCCACAGAAGCTTGCGCCGCTTGTACGCTGGCTTCTGCCTGACGCTGTGTGGCCAATGCCTGATCGTAATCCTGCTTGCTGACATAATTGGTGCCAACCAGCGGTTTGTAACGGTTCACGGTCAAACGGGCGATTTCTGCCTGAGCCTGTGCTTGTGCCAACGACCCTTTCGCGCTGTTGTAAGCCGCCTGATAGGTTGCCGGATCAATCTGGTACAGAGAGGTGCCCGCTTTTACATCGCTCCCTTCGACGAAGTGGCGTTTCTGAATAATACCGCTCACCTGAGGCCGAACCTCGGCAATGCGGAATGCGTTAGTGCGCCCTGGAAGTTCGGTAATCACGTTTAGCGGTTGTGTTTTGAGGGTCACAATGCCGACTTCAGGCGCTTGCTGTCCGCCGCCTTGCTGCTGACCTTCATTTTTATTATCACACCCGGTGAGCGCTAAGCCGCCAGAAAGCATCAGGACTGCCGCCAGAGGCATAAGCCTTCTGTTTTTGTTCATAAATAAACCTCAAGTGTCCGATTTGAATTTGACCAATGGATCACAAGCCCTAAAACCCATTGCTGCGATAATCCTGCAAGCGTGTTATGTTACATACATTCGCGAATGTATGTAAATCACGCTTACCTTAAAAAACAGCGCCATGGCACGAAAAACCAAACAGCAGGCCCAGGAAACACGACAACACATTATTGATACGGCCTTACGCCTCTTCTCCGAGTTCGGCGTCTCCGCCACGTCGCTGGCGGGTATCGCAACCGCCGCAGGCGTCACGCGCGGCGCGATCTATTGGCACTTCAAAAACAAGGCTGAGTTGTTTGACGAAATATGGACGCTTTCAGATGCAAAAATCTCCGATTTCGAATCTGAGTATCAGGCAAAATTCCCTGATAATCCACTGCATGTGATGCGTGAGCTACTGATCTATATGCTACGTTTGACGACGACCGACACACAGTGGCGTTCGATTATGGAAATCATCTTCCATAAGTGTGAGTTTGTCGGTGAAATGTTACCGTCGTATAACGCCCGCAAGGCGCTCTATTTCTCCTGCTATGAACAGATTGAAGCCAGCCTCAATCACAGTGTTCAACTGGGTTTCCTGCCGTCCGATCTGCATTTGCGTCGTGCCGCCGTGACGTTGCGCGCCTATTTCTCCGGTATCCTGGAGAACTGGCTGTTTCTGCCTGAAAGCTTTGATATCCATCAGGAGGCGTCCACCCTGGTGGACAGCTTTATTGATATGCTGCGTTTCAGCCCGGCGCTGCGGCTGCCGCTTGCCACGCCGGCACAAGAAAACGCGGACTAAGATTCAATCTGTTATAACACACTGTCTGTTATAATGAATCGTTACTTTTTTGTCAGGTTTGCGCCGTGCGTTAGCGTGCAGAACCGTGATATTCTTCGTCATTCTTTTTATGCCTGACGACGTATCATGTACTGCAAGTCCCTTTCTCGCGGCCTTGATTTCCCGCGTATTCTATCGATTGTTTCCCGCTGCGTTGCCCTTTTAGTGCTATTTTTCATTGGATTTTCATCTGTTGTACAGGCTGCGACCAGCAATGACATTCCCACGCGCAGTGAGATTCAGGGGCGACTGGACACACTGGGCAAACAGAAAAGCCTGACGGAAGTCGATAAGCTGACGCAGCAGGATCTCACGCACACGCTTGAGTATCTGGATGCCATTGATCGGGTACGTCAGGAGACCGCGCAATTAAAGCAGCAGGCGACGCAAGCGCCTGCCAAACTGCGTCAGGCGGCAGACGATCTGGCGGCGTTAAGCAATAACGCTGTGGCCACGGCGTCGCTGGAGGCACTC
The DNA here is from genome assembly GCF_025962695.1 of Candidatus Symbiopectobacterium sp. NZEC135. Classification (NCBI taxonomy): domain Bacteria; kingdom Pseudomonadati; phylum Pseudomonadota; class Gammaproteobacteria; order Enterobacterales; family Enterobacteriaceae; genus Symbiopectobacterium; species Candidatus Symbiopectobacterium sp. NZEC135. The sequence goes on from NZ_JAGFPF010000005.1 coordinate 153,199, forward strand.
TCACTGCGCCAATTGGAAACCCGCCTTAATGAATCGCTGGATAACTTGCAGTCGGCGCAGGAAAACCTCTCTACCTACAACAGTCAGTTGATCTCTTTGCAAACCCAGCCGGAGCGCGTACAAAGTGCATTAACCGCGCTGTCACAGCGCAGCCAGAAGATTCGTAATCAGCTTAACGGTGTGGAAGCCAGCCAGAATGCGCTGCGTTCCAGCCAGCAAGCGCTGCTGCAAACCGAGCAGGCCTTGGTGGGTTTGCAAATGGAGCAACAGCGTAAAAGCCTGGAAGTGAACACCACGCTGCAAGATTTGCTACAGAAGCAGCGTGACTATGCCTCTGCCCAGATTAATCAGTTAGAGAAAACGGTGCAGGCGTTACAAGGGGTGCTCAACGGCAAACGGCTAACGCTGTCGGAGAAAACCGCCAAAGAGGCGCAAACCTCGGAAGACACGCAGCGCATTCAGGATAATCCGTTGGTGAAAGCGGAGATGGAAACCAACCATCAGCTCAGCCAGCGCCTGGTTACGGCGACGCAGTCGAGCAATACCCTGGTGCAGGAAAGCATTCAGGTGAAGAACTGGCTCGATCGCACCCTGCAATCCGAACGTAACCTTAAAGAGCAAGTTACTGTGCTCAAAGGCAGTTTGTTGCTGTCACGCATCCTCTATCAGCAGCAGCTTAACCTGCCCTCCGCCTCTTCCATGAATGATATGAGCACGCAGATTGCCGATCTGCGTCTGGAGCAGTTTGAGATCAATCAGCAGCGTGATGTGCTGTTTCGTGGCGACGAATATATCAGCAAACTGATGGCGACCAACAAGGGCGTTGTGCTGGATGACGAAGTACACGATGCGCTGAACCAGATTCTGGATACGCGACGTGAACTGCTCGACCAGCTTAATAAGCAACTGGGCAACCAACTGATGTTGGCCATTAACCTGCAAATCAACCGCCAGCAGTTAGTCAGCGTCACAGCGTCATTGCAGCATACGCTGACACAGCAGATTTTCTGGGTCAGCAGTAATAAACCAATGGACTGGACCTGGTTGAAAGAGTTGCCCGGGGGATTGAAACAGCAAGTGCGTCACTCCAGCCTGACTTTCCAGTGGGATGACTGGCGTCAGGGCGCCTTACGGGCGCTCATTTTTATCATACCGATGCTGCTGCTGAGCGGGCTTATCTATTGGCGGCGACGTCTTATCGCTGGTTATGTCGAGCGCTTGTCGAATGATGTCGGGCAGCTAAAACGGGACTCGCAGCGTCACACGCCACAGGCATTGCTGTTGGAAACCGTGATGGTGCTGCCGGGGATTATGCTGATCTTGGCGTTTGGTCTGTGCTTTCACTACGCCGAAAATGCCGTCGGGGATGCGGTGTGGGGCATGAGCCAGCAGTTTGCGCTGCTGTGGCTGGTATTCGGTTTACTCTATCGGGCGATGAAACCCGGCGGTATCGGTGAACGGCACTTCAATTTTAGCGTTTCACTTGCAGCGCATTACCGCCGTCAAGCGCTGCGGCTGGGGGGCGCGCTGCTGCCGTTGATCTTCTGGTCGGTTATCGGTGAGAAAGCGCCGCTCTATCTGGTGGATGACGTTATTGGGCAGATAGTGATTTTCTGCAACCTGATCCTGTTGGGCATTTTGGTGTTTCCGCTCTGTCGTGACAGTTGGCGGGAAAAAGAGACGCACACTATCCGGCTGATTGTGATTACCGTGATGGCGATCCTGCCGTTGGTGCTGTTGGGATTGATGGTGTGCGGCTACTTCTACACCACGCTGCGACTGCTGGGGCGCTGGGTGGAAAGCCTGTATTTGTTACTGGTGTGGAACCTGGTCTATCTCACCACTATTCGCGGTTTGAGCGTGGCGGCGCGTCGATTGGCATACCGTCGTGCGGTAGCGCGGCGTCAGAGCCTGAATAAAGAAGGGGCTGAAGGCAGCGAACCGGCACCGGAACCGCCGTTGGCGCTGGATCAGATTGGTCAGCAATCGTTGCGTTTGACGACCATGGTGCTGCTGCTGATTTTCTCCGGCGTGCTCTATTGGATTTGGTCCGATTTGGTCACGGTGATGTCCTATCTGGACAGCATTACGCTGTGGCATTACAACGCCACCGTCGCGGGCAATGCCGTGTTGCAGGCGGTGACGCTGGGCAATCTGATGCTTTCTATTGTTGTCGCGGTGGTGGCTTATGTGCTAATGCGCAACCTGCCGGGCTTGCTGGAAGTGCTGGTGCTGTCGCGTTTGCAATTGCGTCAGGGGACCTCTTACGCCATCACCACCATGTTGAGCTACCTGATCATGGCAGTAGGCACCACCACCTCGCTCAGCTCTATCGGGGTGTCATGGGACAAGTTACAGTGGCTGGTCACCGCGTTGTTGGTGGGGTTGGGGTTCGGCTTGCAGGAAATTTTCGCTAACTTTATTTCTGGCCTGATCATCCTGTTCGAACGTCCGGTGCGCATTGGCGATACCATCACCATTGGCACTTACTCCGGTTCGGTGAGCAAAATTCGTATTCGTGCCACCACCATTACGGATTTCGATCGCAAAGAAGTGATTATTCCCAATAAGGCCTTTGTGACCGAGCGGCTGATCAACTGGTCTCTGTCGGACACCATCACGCGCGTGCTGATTAAAATTGGCGTGGCCTATGGCTCCGATCTGGACAAGGTGAAAGCGGTGCTGTTGCAGGCGGCGCATGAGAACAGTCGCGTGATGACCGATCCTGAGCCGCAGGTGTTCTTCCTGGCGTTTGGTGCCAGCTCGCTGGATCACGAACTGCGGCTTTACGTGCGTGAACTGCGCGATCGCAGCTATACGGTGGATGAGTTAAACCGCAGTATCGACAGGCTGTGTCGGGAAAATAATATTGATATCGCGTTTAATCAGCTTGAAGTCTACCTGCATAACAAACAGGGCAGTGAAGTGCAGGAGATCAACCGCGCGTTGGGCGGTAACGCGGCAGGTGAACCCGCCTAAGCGGGTTCATTGTTTGTTGGGCGCATGCTGGGTTGCAGCATGCGCTTTGGATTCATAATCACGTCGCACAATGGCTAATGCAGCCAGCACCACATCGGGCGCGATAGCGCTCTCTTCCAGCAGCATAATCAGGTCTACTGCCAGTTTGACCTCTGGCGAGGCATTTTCCAGCGACATGCATTAGGTCCTTTTGTTGCGGTTACTGCCCTTGTTCACGCCTTTCCACTTGACGTTCTAAGCGCGCCAGTGCCTGACGACAGCGCGCCAAGCGGCCTTCGAGCGCGGCTATCTCTCGTTGTAACTGTTGCTGTGCGCTCAACGTTGCCGCTCTGTCGAGTTGACTTTCCCGGTCCTGAATCATCAGGTTCAAGCGTCGTTCATAGTCCTGGTGCTCAGCCAGCTTTTGATACAAATCGCTGGCGATGGCGACGGGCGTCTTCTCCTCCTGACGGCGTAGTGCTTGTGTGGAGAGTTCTCGCTGTAATGCGCCGATCTGCGCGACCAGCTTTTCCGTCATGAACGCGACGCGTTCGGTACGGTTTTCTGTGACCAGATGGCGCAAGGACTGAAAGTTTTGCTCCACTTCACTCAGGTAATCACGTAAACGCGTGCCATGTGATTGAAACAGCTGCCTGTCAAAACGGGAATAGGCCAACGGCCTGTCTGCCAGCGGAGCGACCGCCTGCGCCAACAGGGCAAGTTGGTGTTCCAACGCCTGAAGAAAATGGTGGCGGTTCACGAATTGACCCACATAATGAAATGATAAAGCCAAGCTTGCACGGGATTGTCAGCAGGTACAAGCCTTTTGCGCGTGGCGAAGAAAGATGAGCGCATCTTAACTAACGTCAGTGAAGGGCGGGATGCTAGAGTGCCAGGGCGTAATGTAAAGAGGATGATCGGTGATGTATCGTATCGGGTTGGTGGTATTGGGATGGTTAGCGGTTGTGCTGGCGACGTTAGGCGTTGTGTTGCCGTTGTTGCCAACCACCCCTTTCTTGCTGCTGGCCGCCTGGTGCTTTGCCCGTTCCTCACCGCGTTTTCATGCCTGGTTACTCTACCGTTCCTGGTTTGGCCCCTATTTGCGGCACTGGCAGGATCACCGGGCGTTGCCGCCCGGCGCGAAAGGCAAAGCGGTGGCGATGATCGTGCTGACCTTCGCCGTTTCGCTGTGGCTGGTGGATATGGTGTGGGTCAGAGTGCTGCTGTTAACGATAATGGCGGTCTTGCTCACCTTTATGTTGCGCCTGCCGGTTGTTGATCCGCGACAATAAAACCCACCGCAGGCTGTTGCATTTGATCGTCAGTTTGACTAGATTTGAGCGTTTTCGTGTGCCGTTTGCCTCCGGCTCTCTCAGTATTGATGAGAGGAAAGGAGCAGCAGCGGTCATGGGTAAGATTTTTAAAGCGTACTATCAGGCAAAAGATGATGAGCGTAACCGCACAGCAGTCAGAATTAATCAAAAACAGCATTAAAAGCATTCCCGATTATCCCAAACCGGGGATCTTGTTCCGTGATGTCACGAGTCTGCTGGAAGCGCCCGTTGCGTATGCGACCAGTATCGAGATGCTGGCAAATCGGTTTCGTGACACCGGCGTAACAAAAGTGGTGGGTACGGAAGCGCGTGGTTTTCTGTTCGGTGCTCCAGTGGCACTGGCATTGGGTGTGGGTTTTGTGCCGGTGCGTAAACCTGGCAAGCTGCCGCGCCCGACGATTTCAGAAAGCTATGAATTGGAGTACGGCACTGACAGCCTGGAAATCCACACCGATGCCATCAGCGCTGGCGACAAAGTGTTAGTCATCGACGATCTGCTGGCCACCGGTGGCACCCTTGAAGCCACGGTTAAGCTGATTCGCCGTCTGGGCGGAGAGGTCACCGATGCGGCATTTATCATTAATCTGTTCGATCTGGGCGGCGAGCAGCGTTTGAACAACCTCGGTATCAACTGCTACAGTCTGGTGAATTTCCCAGGCCATTGATCCTGCCTTTTTTCCGCCGTTAATCTGTTGGCCATCCTAATAAACAGTCTCGCCGTGTCCGGCGAGGCTGTGTTAGCATGGCCTCCTCAATCACACAACCGTTGCGGTATTGATGAGCTATCAGGTACTGGCCCGTAAGTGGCGTCCTCAATCTTTCGCTGATGTTGTCGGTCAAGAACACGTGTTGACTGCATTAGCCAATGGTCTCTCTATGGGGCGGGTTCACCACGCCTATCTGTTTTCCGGCACGCGTGGCGTGGGGAAGACCAGTATTGCGCGTCTGTTGGCGAAAGGGTTGAACTGTGAGAGCGGTATTACCGCCACGCCCTGTGGACAGTGCGCGAATTGCCGGGAAATTGAGCAAGGGCGTTTTGTTGACCTGATAGAGATTGATGCGGCTTCACGCACCAAGGTAGAAGACACCCGCGAACTGCTGGATAACGTGCAGTATGCCCCTGCGCGCGGTCGGTTCAAAGTCTACCTGATCGATGAAGTGCACATGCTCTCCCGCCATAGCTTCAATGCGCTATTGAAAACGCTGGAAGAGCCCCCCGAACACGTTAAATTCCTGCTGGCGACCACCGATCCACAGAAGTTGCCGGTCACCATTCTTTCTCGTTGCCTGCAATTCCATCTCAAAGCGCTGGACGTGGAGCAAATCCGTCACCACCTCGAGCAGGTGCTGCAAGCCGAAGCGATTGCAACCGAACCGCGCGCCCTGCAACTGCTGGCGCGTGCGGCAGAGGGCAGCCTGCGTGATGCGCTGAGCCTGACCGATCAGGCGATTGCCATGGGGCAGGGCGCGGTGTTGACCGACGCGGTCGCGCGTATGCTGGGTACGTTGGATGATGAACAACCGCTGGCGCTGATTGAAGCTATCGTTAATGCTAACGGTGAGCAGACCATGACGTTGCTTCAGCAAGCGGCGTCGCGCGGCGTTGAGTGGGAAGCGCTGTTGGTTGAGATGCTGACGCTATTGCATCGTATTGCGATGGTACAGTTGCTGCCCACGGCGCTCGGACCGGAAGATTCCCCCATTGCGTCGCGCTTGCGCGATCTGGCGCGTACCGTTCCGCCTGCCGATGTGCAGCTCTACTATCAGACGCTGCTGGTGGGACGAAAAGAATTATCCTATGCGCCAGACCGGCGTATGGGCGTTGAAATGACGCTGCTCAGAGCCTTGGCATTTCACCCGCAGGCGGTGATTGCGCCTATGGCAAGCGTGCCCGTGGCGGCGAGTGCACCTGCCGCGCCGCAGGCGCACATTGCGCCAGCGCGCCAGGCAACGGCGCCCGTTGCGCCGCCATCGCCTGCGGTTGCGCCATCATCGCTGGTCTCGGCGCCAGAGGAACCTGTTGCGCCCGCCGCGCCGCTGCCGGACGCGACGTCGCAATTGTTGCAAGCGCGCAGCCAGTTATTGCAGCGACAGGGTACGCCGCCGCCAAAAAAGCCTGAACCGGCAGCGCAGGACGGCGCTCGGCCGGGCACGGCGGTATCGGCACTGGAACGCCTGGCTTCGGTGACGGAACGCAGTCAGCAGCGTCAGACGGCTGATAAGAACGGCGAGGCGCAGAAAAAGCCTGAGGCGTACCGCTGGCGCGCGCAGCAACAGCAGACCGTTGTGACAGAAAACACCGCCACGCCGAAAGCGTTACGCACGGTGCTGGAATATGAAAAAACGCCGGAATTAGCGGCTAAATTGACGGAAGAAGCGCAAGCGCGCGATGCCTGGGCGGCAGAGGTTCAGCGTTTACCGCTACCGAAACTGGTTCAGCAACTGGCGCTTAACGCGTTCAAAGTCGATACGGATAACGAAACCGTGACGCTGCATTTACGCTCATCGCAGCGTCACCTGAATTCGCCGTCGGCCCAAAAAACGCTGATGGATGCATTGGCAGCACATTATGGAAAGCCTATCACCCTGGTGGTGGTAGAGGATGACGACCCCAGCACGTTAACACCGCTGGAGTGGCGTCAGACGATTTATGAAGAGAAACTGGCGCAGGCGCGCGAGTCTCTGATGACCGACAAAACGATTCAAACGCTGCGGCGTTTCTTTGATGCGGAACTGGACGAAGAGAGTATCCGCCCCGTTTAACCGCTGCAATTCTTGCAGCCATGCAATAGAGAGAAGCATATGTTCGGTAAAGGTGGTTTGGGCAATCTGATGAAGCAGGCCCAGCAGATGCAAGACAAAATGCAGAAAATGCAGGAAGAGATTGCGCAGTTGGAAGTGACCGGTGAATCAGGCGCAGGCCTGGTCAAAGTGACCATCAACGGTGCACACAACTGCCGCCGTGTCGAAATCGATCCCAGCCTGCTGGAAGATGACAAAGAGATGCTGGAAGATCTGATCGCTGCCGCATTCAACGATGCAGCGCGCCGCATCGACGAAACCCAGAAAGAGAAAATGGCGTCAGTTTCCAGCGGCATGCAGTTGCCGCCGGGCTTCAAGATGCCGTTCTGATGCAAACCAGTCCGCTCCTTGAGTCATTGATGGAGGCGCTGCGCTGCTTGCCGGGCGTGGGGCCAAAATCAGCACAGCGCATGGCGTTTCAACTGCTGCAACGCGATCGTAGCGGCGGTATGCGTCTGGCGCAGGCTCTGACGCGCGCCATGTCTGAAATCGGTCACTGTGTGGATTGCCGCACCTTTACCGAGCAGGAACGCTGTGCGATCTGTGCCAATCCGCGTCGTCAGCAAACAGGGCAGATCTGCGTGGTGGAAAGCCCCGCAGATATCCACGCGATTGAGCAGACCGGACAGTTTGCCGGACGTTACTTTGTGTTGATGGGGCACCTGTCGCCGTTGGACGGCATCGGGCCGGATGATATCGGGCTCGATCTGCTGGAACAGCGCCTCGAGCAGGAAACCCTGACAGAAGTGATTCTTGCCACCAATCCGACGGTGGAAGGCGATGCGACGGCCAACTACATTGCTGAGCTGTGTGCCCAGCACGGCGTGGTGGCGAGCCGTATCGCGCATGGCGTGCCGGTCGGCGGTGAGTTGGAAATGGTCGATGGCACCACGCTCTCCCATTCGCTGGCAGGGCGTCATCCTATCCGTTTGTAGCGGCGGCTGTGCAGCCTTTTCTCCAGTGCGGTGTCGTCTTCATCTGACGCTGCGCTGGGGATAAATTGTTTTTTGCTCTTGAAAATCCCTCGTCTTATCCCCACCTTTTGCCTACTGGCCGGAAATATCGGCACCATTCCCATACCCGCTACAGGGATTGAACATTATCAGCCTGACTAACTATTAGGATTGAGGTAAGTGACAATGAACATGAAGGGCCAAGAAACGCGCGGTTTTCAATCTGAAGTGAAGCAATTGCTGCACTTGATGATCCATTCACTGTATTCCAATAAAGAAATTTTCCTGCGTGAATTGATCTCCAACGCCTCCGATGCGGCCGACAAGTTACGTTTTCGCGCCTTATCTTCGCCAGCGCTCTATGAAGGGGATGGGGAACTGCGCGTGCGCGTTTCCACCAATAAAGAGCAACGTACCCTGACCATCGCGGACAACGGCATCGGGATGGGCCGCGATGAAGTTATCGATAATCTGGGCACCATTGCTAAATCGGGTACCAAAGCGTTTTTGGAGTCTATCGGCTCCGATCAGGCCAAAGACAGCCAGCTTATCGGCCAGTTTGGTGTAGGCTTCTACTCGGCGTTTATCGTTGCGGATAAAGTGACGGTGCGTACCCGTGCAGCGGGCGCGGCGGCAGAAGAGGGCGTATTCTGGGAATCGGCGGGTGAAGGTGAGTACACCGTAGCGGATGTGGTCAAGGCCGATCGCGGCACCGAGATCACCCTGCACCTGCGCGAAGGGGAAGATGAATTCCTCGATGAGTGGCGCGTGCGTTCCATTATCGGCAAATACTCCGATCACATCGCGCTGCCGGTGGAAATTGAAACCCATACGCCGAGTGAAGAAGAGGGCGGTGAGCCGACAGTCACTTGGGAGAAGGTCAACAAGGCGCAGGCGTTGTGGACGCGTAGTAAAGCGGATGTAACCGAAGAGGAATACAAAGAATTCTACAAGCATATTGCCCATGATTTCAGCGACCCACTGAGCTGGAGCCACAACCGCGTGGAAGGGAAACAGGAGTACACCAGCCTGCTCTATATCCCTTCTCAGGCACCATGGGACATGTGGAACCGCGATCATAAACATGGCCTGAAACTCTATGTTCAGCGCGTGTTCATCATGGATGATGCCGAGCAGTTCATGCCGAACTACCTGCGTTTTGTGCGTGGTTTGATCGATTCCAACGATCTGCCGCTCAACGTCTCGCGTGAAATCCTGCAAGACAGCCGCGTTACCCAGAATCTGCGTAATGCGCTGACCAAACGCGTGTTGCAGATGCTGGAAAAACTGGCAAAAGACGACGCCGAAAAATACCAAACCTTCTGGCTACAGTTTGGTCTGGTGCTGAAAGAAGGGCCTGCGGAAGACGGTGGCAATCGTGAAGCCATTGCCAAACTGCTGCGCTTCGCTTCCACCCACGGCGACAGCTCCGCCCCGACGGTATCGTTGGAAGAGTATGTCAGCCGTATGGTTGAAGGGCAGGAGAAGATTTACTACATCACTGCCGACAGTTATGCCGCGGCGAAGAGCAGCCCGCATCTGGAGTTGTTCCGCAAGAAAGGCATCGAAGTGCTGCTGCTTTCTGACCGCGTCGATGAGTGGATGATGAGCTACCTGACCGAGTTTGACGGTAAGTCCTTCCAATCCGTCAGCAAAGCGGATGAAGCGCTGGATAAGCTGGCGGATGATGCCAGCGATGACGAAGCGCGCAAAGAAGCGGAAAAATCCCTGGAACCGTTTGTTGAGCGCGTGAAGACGCTGCTGGGTGAACGCGTCAAAGAGGTGCGCCTGACGCATCGCCTGACCGATACCCCCGCCATCGTCACTACCGATGCCAATGACATGAGCACGCAGATGGCGAAGCTGTTTGCCGCCGCCGGGCAGAATGCGCCGGAAGTGAAATATATTTTTGAACTCAACCCGGAGCATGCGTTGGTGAAACGCGCCGCAAACACCGGCGATGACGTGCAGTTTGGTGAGTGGGTTGAACTGCTGCTGGAACAGGCGCTGCTGGCTGAACGCGGCACGCTGGAAGATCCTAACCAGTTTATCCGCCGTATGAACCAACTGCTGAGTGCATAACCGCTCACACTTTCCCGAAAACCCGGTTTTTAACCGGGTTTTTTTTCGTTTTGCGACACGCTGAAGCGAGCCCGTTCCTTGAGGATAAGCCTCTGGAATGGTATGGTTGAGCGTTTTCAACTTTATTTTAAAAAATCTACATAGCAAGGGGATTTACGCAATGCGTATTATTCTGCTGGGCGCTCCGGGCGCAGGCAAAGGCACTCAAGCACAATTCATTATGGAAAAGTATGGCATTCCGCAAATTTCCACGGGTGATATGTTGCGTGCGGCGGTGAAAGCCGGTACCGAACTGGGTAAACAGGCCAAGGAAATCATGGACGCAGGTAAACTGGTCACGGATGAATTGGTTATTGCCCTGGTAAAAGAGCGTATCGCCCAGGATGATTGCCGTAACGGTTTCCTGCTGGATGGTTTTCCTCGCACCATTCCGCAAGCGGATGCCATGAAAGACGCGGGCATTCAGGTTGATAACGTTATTGAGTTCGCCGTGCCTGACGAACTGATTGTCGATCGCATTATTGGCCGTCGTGTGCATGCCGCATCAGGTCGTGTTTACCATGTGCAGTACAACCCGCCAAAGGTTGAAGGTAAAGACGATGTCACGGGTGAAGAGCTGACCATCCGTAAAGACGATCACGAAGATACTGTGCGTAAACGTCTGGTGGAATACCATCAGCAAACGGCGCCGCTGGTGGACTACTACCAGAAAGAAGCCAAGGCAGGCAACACCCGTTACCACAAAGTAGACGGAACCCGTCAGGTAGCACAAGTGCGCGCTGAGTTGGAATCCATCCTGGGTTAATCTCTCGCTGCGTTGCCTGAAAATGCCGGTACAGTATGTGCCGGTTTTTTTTTATCTGCATCCGGTGTTATCGTCTGCCATTCGCGACTTCAATGGCAAGTATCGGTAATAACATCGCTTTTCCTATCCCGTCCGGGCAACATTTTCGCTACACTCAGCGCTGGTAACGATAATCGCTTCCCGCTGTACCCTATGTGTACGGCGAGCAGACTTTTTATGAGGGCAGACGATGAGTCAACAAAAAGTGGGCGTACTGATGGTGAACCTGGGGACGCCCGAAGCCCCGACGACGCAGGCGGTGAAACGCTATCTGGCACAGTTTCTTAGTGATAAGCGCGTGGTGGATACGCCGCGCTGGCTCTGGTGGCCGTTGTTGAATGGTGTGATCCTGCCTTTTCGTTCCCCCCGTGTCGCCAAACTGTATCAGTCTATCTGGACGGTTGACGGTTCCCCATTGTTGGCATTCAGTCGACGTCAGGAGTGCGCGCTTTCCGCCCGTTTAGGCGACGATATTCCGGTGGCGCTTGGCATGAGCTATGGTTCGCCGAGCTTGCCATCGGCGTTGGATAGCCTGTTGTCACAAGGTGTCACGCAACTGGTGGTGCTGCCGCTCTATCCGCAATACTCCTGCTCCACCACGGGTGCCGTATGGGATGGGTTGGCTGACGCACTGCGCACGCGCCGTCAAGTGCCAGGTGTCCGTTTTATCCGTGATTATGCGACGCACCCGGTCTATATCGACGCGCTAAAGCAGCGTGTGGAAGCGTCATTTGCAGAGCACGGCGTGCCAGACCGTTTGATGATATCGTTTCATGGCATTCCAGTGCGGTATGCTACAGAAGGGGATGACTATCCGCTGCGCTGTCAGGCAACGGCACAGGCACTGATTGCGGCGTTGGGATTGGCACCGGAACAGGCGCAAATGACCTTTCAATCGCGTTTTGGCCGTGAACCCTGGCTGACACCCTATACGGATGAAACATTAAAGGGATTACCTGCGCACGGGATCAAACATATTCAGGTTATTTGCCCGGGATTTGCAGCCGATTGTCTGGAAACGTTAGAAGAGATTCAGGAACAGAACCGGGAGATTTTTCTGCATGCTGGTGGTGAGCGGTTTGCTTATATTTCGGCGTTAAATGATGATGCGCGGCACATTGATTTGTTTGAAACGCTGGTGCGTGACGAGTAGGTAAAACAGTACTGCTAAAAGCGCGCAGCGGGGTTACCGCTGCGCATCGGTATCAAATCGGGCACTCTTTTAATTCTTCGGCTTTTACCTGCTCAAGCTGTAGCAGGGTAATCATGCTATTGGCGATTTCGCGTTCACCCATCACGACCTGATTGGCACCGTGTTCGGTGATATAGCTGACTTCATCGTCATAATGCGCGCGGGCAATGATCTCCAGATCAGCGCGTTTTTCACGCGCCGCTGCCACGATCTCCCCTGCCTCATAGCCGTTAGGAATGGTCAATAACAGCCAGCGGGCGCAATCCAATCGAGCCAGCTCCATGATTTCCACCTTAGTGGCATTTCCCAGCACGGCCTTGATGCCTTGCTCGCGTAGCGCATCCACCCGTGCACGCGAATTCTCTATAACCACGATAGGAATGCCTTCTTGATGCAGTTTGGCACCGATCAGGCTGCCAACGCGGCCATAGCCGACCAATAGTGCGTGGTTACACATATCAACCGGGATCTGCTTCTCTTCTTCGATAGCTTCTTCCACGATTTGCTCATCAATGGTCTCTGTTTTCTCCAGATAGCGTTCCAGCAGCGTAAAGAGCAGCGGGTTGATCATAATCGAGAGAATCGCCCCGGCCAGCACCAGATTACGCCCCTGCTCGGACAAGAGACCGAGCACAACGCCCAATCCGGCCAAAATAAAGGCGAACTCGCCAATTTGCGCCAGGCTGGTCGAGATGGTCAGCGCGGTACGCTTGGAGTGGCCGAACAACCGTACCAGCATAAAAGCAGCAGCCGATTTACCGAACACGATAATGGCCAACGTAATGATGACCGCCATCGGCTCATTCACCAGAATCATCGGATCGAACAGCATACCTACTGAAACAAAGAACAGTACGGCGAAGGCATCACGCAGCGGCAGTGTGTCGTGGGCGGCGCGTTGACTGAGTTCTGATTCGTTCAGCACCACACCGGCAAAGAAGGCACCCAGCGCGAATGAAACATCAAACAGTTTCACGGCACCGAAGGCGATACCAAGCGCCATCGCCAACACCGCGAGGGTGAACAGTTCCCGTGAGCCGGTGGCGGCGCTTTTTGCCAACACCCAAGGCACCAGACGACGGCCCACCACAATCATCAGTGTGATAAAGGCGACCACTTTGCCGATGGTCCAGGCCAGGTCACGAATCAGCTTACCGGGATCGGCATGCTCTGCGCCTATCATGTCACGGAACGCGGGCAGCAATACCAGCGTCAACACCATCGCCAAATCTTCTACGATCAGCCAGCCAATGGCGATTTGTCCACGTTGGCTATCAATCAGTTGCCGTTCTTCCAGGGCGCGCAGCAGCACCACGGTACTGGCGGTGGATAAGCACAGCCCAAACACCAACCCGCTTGCCAGGCTCCAGCCGAGCAGAGAGGAAAGGCCCATCCCCAGCAGCGTAGCAACGGCGATTTGCGCAATGGCACCGGGTATAGCGATGGATTTCACCGCCATCAGGTCTTTTAGCGAAAAATGCAGGCCGACACCAAACATCAGCAGAATAACCCCAAGTTCAGCCAATTCAGGCGCTAACGCGGTATCCGCGACAAAACCTGGGGTAAACGGCCCCACCAGAACCCCAGCGACCAGATAGCCGACTAAAGGGGATATGCGTAGTCGATTGGCCAGAATCCCCAGCAAGAACGCGAGGACCAGCCCTACGGCAATGGTGGATATTAGTGGTGTGGTTGCATGCATCCCGACTCCTTTTACCATTGTTGAAAAACGTTCATGAGCAGACTTCTTGAACAAATTCTATTTCATTTAAAGAAATCCTGCTTGGAAAAATGAGGGTATTCTAGTAAAAATCTTCGTTTACTCATTGAATCTAAGTCTAACATAGATTTCATGATACTTTCGTCAGATAAGCATTGATAAACCAACGTTATTGCTCTCATGAAGATACTTTCTCATGCCTGTTATGCCGCATTTTTATCCTGTGCGCTGAGGGGGACCGGTTTCTCTGTGTTAAAAACCCTAGAATAGCGGGGGTAAATGACATAAATACAACAGAATCAAATGAACTGACCATTTTCATCAGCTTTCTCTCGGGATTCATGCGCATAACGCCGATTTTACTTGTGATATAAGTCACAGGTTGCAAATGAAATCGAGCGTTGAGCAAAAGTGCGCTATTCTGGAGGAAGATCTCAATCTGCGCGTACCTGACTAAGACCAGGACGGGTGGAGGGCTGCTATCGCATTCTTTTAACAAGGGTTGTTTATTTAACGGAGAATTTCCATGCGTTTTGCAACGAAAGCGTTAGGACGTGCTATTGCGATGTCGCTGGTTTTTACCTCGGCAGGGGCGCTGGCGTGGGAAAAAGATAAAACCTATGACATCACTATCCTCCACACCAACGATCACCACGGCCATTTCTGGCATAACGAATACGGTGAATATGGGCTAGCGGCGCAGAAAACGCTGGTAGATCAGATTCGTCAGGAAGTGGCCGCTAAAGGCGGTAGCGTGCTGCTGCTGTCCGGCGGAGATATCAATACCGGGGTGCCGGAATCAGACTTGCAGGATGCAGAGCCCGATTTTCGTGGCATGAATATGGTGGGCTATGATGCCATGGCGCTTGGCAACCATGAGTTTGATAATCCGCTCTCGGTACTGCGCCAGCAGGAAAAGTGGGCAACATTCCCGTTGCTGTCCGCCAATATCTATCAAAAGAGTACACAACAGCGTCTGTTCAAACCCTATGCGCTGTTTGATAAGCAAGGTGTCAAGATTGCCGTTATCGGCCTGACCACGGATGACACGGCAAAATTGGGTAACCCGGAATTTTTCACCGATATCGAGTTCCGCAAACCGTCGACGGAAGTGAAATCGGTGGTTGATCAACTGCGTAGCACCGAAAAGCCCGACGTGATTATCGCCGCAACCCATATGGGACACTATGACGATGGTCAGCACGGCTCCAACGCGCCAGGGGATGTCGAAATGGCGCGCAGCTTGCCGGCGGGCTATTTGGATATGATTGTGGGCGGTCACTCACAAGACCCGGTCTGCATGGCGAGTGAAAACAAGAAACAGGTGGATTATGTACCGGGTACACCCTGTGCGCCGGATCGGCAAAATGGCACCTGGATTGTTCAGGCCCACGAATGGGGTAAATATGTTGGGCGCGCTGATTTCACGTTCAAAAATGGCACGCTGACGCTGGCCCATTACCAACTTATCCCTGTCAACCTGAAGAAAAAGGTGGAGAAGACCGGTGGCGGCACCGAGCGCGTCTATTACACCCAGGAGATCAAACAGGATGATGGCGTGGTGAAAATGCTGACGCCGTTCCAGGAGAAAGGCCAGGCGCAGTTAGAGGTGAAGGTGGGAAGCGTCAATGGCACGCTGGATGGCGATCGCAAACAGGTGCGCTTCTATCAAACCAATCTGGGGCATCTGCTGCTATCTGCCCAGCGCGAACGTGCCAATGCGGATTTTGCTGTGATGAGTGGTGGTGGCATACGTGATTCTATTCAGCCCGGTGATATCACCTATAAAACGGTGCTGAAAGTGCAGCCGTTCGCCAATACCTTGGTCTATGTCGATATGAAAGGTAGCGAGGTTGAGAAATACCTGGCTGCGGTGGCGAACAAGAAAGTGGATTCCGGTGCCTATGCCCAATTCCTGAACGTCAGCCTGGTGGCGGATGGACAAGGCGTGCAGGATGTGAAAATCAAGGGCGAACCGTTGCAGGCGGATAAAACCTACCGTATGGCTACGCTGAACTTCAATGCGATGGGCGGTGATGGTTATCCGCGTCTGGATGGATTACCCACCTACGTTAACACCGGTTTTGTCGATGCCGAGGTGCTGAAGCAGTATATCGAGCAGCATTCACCGCTTGATGCAGCGGCCTATGCGCCAAAAGGCGAAATCATTTATAAGTAATGGTTTAAAAATAAAAAGCTGCATTACTTTTATTTTACAAAAAAAGAATGCAGCTTTTTTTCACATGTGGTATTAATTTTCCACTTCAGATTGTGATTATGATGATCGATTTGATGATTTTAAGGTACGGTGAATCCATTATATCCAAAGTTTGATTTGTTGTTGAATATGTCTATGAATTCAAGCGTTGCGAAATACTGGCCGGCCTCAATGCTCCCGACGTGGATAGATGTCTCTCGCGCATCAATTGAATAACTTGAAGTTTCAAATTGAAGAGGCCCATAAACACTATCTTTGTGTATTTTTATGAATACCTTAAATTGTGGAGGAGTGTTTTCTGAAATTTTCCATTTAAGTTCTATTTTTCCAGTAGTAAAATCATACCAACTTTCAAGTGATTGTAAGTGTGGAGAAACAACAGGTTTTGGTTTGGAGTTATATTGATTTGGGAAAAATGTTTTTTGATGCTCACTATTCCCACTGTTTTCTTCTGATTTTAATAAAATATTCACGTTTTGATAAAGTTCAGCATTCCAATTTTGTGGTTCTGTATTTGCCCATGCAGTGTAATAATTCGGTCTTACCCAAGAGCCATTCATGTCCATGAAATAATGCTGACCGAATACACCAGTGGTGGAATTTCCCTCTGGAGCATTAAAAATTGCAGATGTGCAATTTTTTCCTATTAGAAGAGGATTTTCATCCTCTATTGATGGAGATTGCCCAGATAGGCAATGCGTCCATTTGTTCGCACTGTATGAATATATAAAAACAGCAATATATCTCTCAGGTAATAGGTCAGAAACCCAACTACGGATGACGGTTGTATACCAACTGTTAGGCGTCCATGCATAAGGGGTTTCTACGATAACATGCTGTGTCCCATCGGCATCCGTGCTAGAGGAATATTTTGAAAGTGGTAGCGAGTGAGTTATGTATATCTGACCAGAAAATGATAAATAACTATAAGGTGTATTGTTTATAGGATCAGGCAATTTATCTATAGGATTAGGTCCATAGCGAAGACTGGCGGTTCCATAAAGACCTCGCATTTCGAAGGAACATCCAGCCCAAGTTGGAACATCTATTTTCCCCTGTTGTGGGATTAATTGTTCCACGTAGAGCAAGTTTGCATATTCATTACTAAAACTTGATGTGACGCGAGGTCCTGGTGCGTCAGAATTAAATGGAGATGATGCGGGTATTACTGGATGTGTAGTGCTCATGTTAATATCCTCATTTGATGGTAGGGATTGCCTGACTTTATGTCTGGGATTGGTGTTTGAGCTATTTTTTATGGGAATGAATTCATCTGGTTTTATATGTATTGATGAATACGCTTTTCTTTTGGTCTTTAAATATATTTAAAACATAAGCCAGACTTCAATGGTTATTTTTTTTAACTTCAGTTTCAATGTAGATTTATTTTTTTTATGTCAATTTGTATAAATGAATCCCTTGGCAATAAAAATGTTTTTATTGTGTGGTTTTGTTGTTTTTATTGGTTTTTTTTGTGCGTGTGCTCTTTTTCTTAAAATATTATTTTTTTATAATAAATGTAATCTGAATGATTTCTTTGTTAATTATTTACACTGTTTAATAATGTTTTTTTGAAAATTAAAATTAATTAAAATCAATAATGAACTTTGATGTGTTGACTGTGTTTTTTGTACAAATGCAAATGTTTGTGTCATTCTATCTAATCTTTATGAGGGATATATAATATTTCACATGGATTTCTATGTTACATATCAAATTATCTAATATAAGGTTTGTGATATGTTAAGGGATTGTAATCTTCTGCTTTTGCCCTGCCATTGTGCATGATCTAAAGATAAATTGTTAGCGCTAACATTTTTACAGTGCTTATCGTTGCAAACGTGATCTGTCGTTGTTTTTTATTGAAAAGCCTTTGATATTTTATTAAAACATCTTTTCAATAGAGGGAGTTGGAATGAAGAAGGGGTTTGTTTTGTCATTGCTTGGCGCATGTATTGCGGTCAGTTCTCAGGCGGGTGCCGCAGCCTTACCTGCCGTTGTCACTTTTACCGATAATGGCAAAGTGTGCGATGTCACGCAATATGGCGCGGAAGGTCATCGCCTGCAAATTGCATTGAATACGGATTCATTCCAACGCGCTATCGATGATTGTTCGGCTGCAGGCGGCGGTACGGTGTTGGTGCCGGAAGGCAACTATCTGGTCAACCCACTGTTCCTGAAAAGCAATGTGCGTCTGAATCTGGCGAAGAACGCCACCATTGTGGCATCGACAGAAGAAGCTGCCTATCGTGCCACAGAACAGACCAAATACGCCGAGGCGGAAAATGGCTGGTTGCCGTTTATCAGCGTTGCTGATGCCAAGAACGTCGCTATCACCGGTGAAGGTACCATTGATGGACAAGGTGCCGTGTGGTGGGAGCGCTGGCGTGCCAATATCCGTGCTACGGGTAAGAAAGGCGGCACCGATCGTCCGCGTTTGATCTACATCACCCGTTCCAGCAATGTGTTGGTGGATGGCGTTACCTTGACGCACTCGCCGAGTTTCCACGTGGTGATGCGTTACGCGCATGACGTTAACGTCAACAACACCAAGATCCTGTCGCCTTGGCACGCACCGAACACCGATGCCATCGATCCTATCGACAGCCAGAACATTCGTATCACCAATAACTTTATCGACTGTAACGACGACCATATAGCCATCAAGGCCGAGAAGCCCGATGAGCGTTTCCCTGAAGGCGTCGTCGACAATATCTACATTGCGAACAACGTATTGCGTCAAGGACGCGGTATTTCTATCGGCAGCGAAACCTCCGGCGGCGTGAATAACGTGCTAGTGGAAAATAACCAGTTCGAAGGTTCGATGTACGGTATTCGTATCAAAACGCTGCGCGGTAAAGGCGGCGAGGTGAAAAACATCACTTATCGCAACACCAAAATGGTCGATGTTGATATTCCGCTGGTGTTTGCAGGCTACTACAAGGCGGCTCCCATTGTGCAAGCCGAAGTGGACAAACTGCTGGCAGAAGGCGGTTTCACCATGGGTGAACAAATTTACCCGCCAGATACCGATGCCAAACAGCCGTTTGATAAATACAAGACGCCGCATTTCAGCAATGTGACGATCGAGAATCTGGAATCCACCGGCAAAAGCAAAGCCGCTGCGTACATCATTGGTGTACCAGAAGCACCCTTGAGCGGTTTCCACTTTGATAACGTGCGTATCGATGCCGATCAGGGGATCCGCGTGCGTAACGCCGAAGTGCAAACCAAAGGCTTAACCCTTAACGTGAAGCAAGGGCCGACGCTGTTGGTCGAAAAAGGGGCCAAGGTCGATTAATTACCCGTTTTGAAGCGGTGGCAGGGGACACACTGGCCGTGGAGTCCTCTGCCATCAGCTTCTTTTACGCTTCATACTTCACGCTGTGGCGGCGTTGGCTGCGCTCAGTCCCCCGAATCACTTACTGATGTAAGCTCATCGGGATGAATGAACCTCATCCCTGAGGTTCACCCTACGGGCCAGCGCAGGCGCTGTTCAAATTTGTTCCAGACAAATTTGCCCTTCACTTGCTGCCTTGCCACAACGCGAATTATTTCGCATTCCTTCCCTAATCCCGCTTGGCAATATCACTAAATGAGGCTTTCAGCAGTTTTGCCAAATCGGAGGGGGCGAGCCCGATATCCAGCCCGCGTTTGCCGCCGGAAACGTAAATCACCGGGAAGTGTTGTGCCGGTTCATCGATGGCGGTTGGCAGCAGTTTTTTCTGTCCCAACGGGCTGATACCGCCGACCAGATAGCCTGTAACCCGCTGAGCCAGCATCGGGTCGGCCATATCCGCTTTTTTGGCACCAAAGGCTCGCGCCACCTTCTTTAAATCCAACTGCCCGGAGACTGGGGTGATGGCAACGGCCAAATGTTTGGCATCGCCGTTCAGCGACACCAGCAGGGTTTTGTACACCTGCTCTTTATTCAACCCCAGCTTACGCGCGGCCTCTTCGCCAAAATTGGTTTCGTTTGGGTCATGGTCATAGCTGTGAAGTTGGAAAGCGACCTTATTTTTTTCCAGAAGTTTTACTGCGGGTGTCATGGTGCTCGTTCCTTAGTCAATCCCGTTGTTATCGCTCTGCACTAACAGGTTGTAGCAGGGAAGGCAGGCTATTGTCGCCATACAGATGCAACGCACCGACCGCCACCACATAATGTCCGTTCGGTAGTGCCTGTAGCTGATCGCGCCAACGGGTATTGCGCTGACGCATTAATACCTCGGACAAAGCGTGGCTGAACGTCGCTGGCATAGCGGCAGCGGGTTTTGCTGGCGGTCCTGCCAGCCACCAGCCGGTCATCACCTGAAGCAGGCGCGCATTAACGTGCCAGTGATCCAGCGTATCTTCCAGTAATGCTACACCCCCCTGCGGCAGTTGTCGCAGCATGGCGAGCTGTTCTTGCTGACCTTCAAGTTCAATCACCGGAATGCTTGCCGCCTTGGCGGCCTGAATCAATTGATAGTCGATGCCATACTGAGGCCGTAAGCCGAGTGATTGCGCCTGCATCGCCTGGAGCGTCAGCGCGGCGTGCCAGGCAGGCAGATGTTCAAAGCGACTCACGCTAAGCGCCAGTGCCTCACAGTGCTGCTGGAACTGCTGGTAGCGTTCTGGGTCCAGACGCTCAGCCAGCTCGATGGGCTCGTACTCTTCCTGCAACGGCGAACCCATATCGGAAATATCGGCTTCCACCACCAGTGCAGTAGATTGCTGCAATTGTTTCAGCAACACCTCCGGCAACGGAGACATGGCTTCGCTGCCCATATGGATACTGCCTACCAAATGCAGGCGTCCGCCGTTTGTCAGCGAAACATCCAGTGCGGGGTAGGCATAGGCGACCGGGGAAATGAATCCCAACCAGGTGGCCAGTTGGCGCAGTAACGTCATGATTTATCTCCCTCAACCACAAACACTCATGCTAACCGCTTGTGCCGCGCGAGGATACTGCCATAAGGATGAAAAATCCCCAACCGTGTTACCGCTGGGGATAATAGGGAAGGGCGGTCAAACCTTGAGGGGGCGGACGTGTAGCGTGATGCCATCAACAGCGATCACTTCGACCGTGGTGCCGACGGGAAGGTGTTCATCGGCTTTGATCCGCCAGGTGCTGTCGCCGATTCTCGCTCGGCCGACGCCATCTTCAACCGCTTCGGTGATGGTGGCTCGCACCCCAATCAATTGCCGACTGCGCTGATTGAGTAACGTGGCGTCCGTGATCCGGCGTGAACGGCTACGCAGCCAGTACCACCACAGCAGCGCGGTGATGATGGTCAGCACGGCAAACAGCGTTCCCTGCCACGCCCAAGGCAGCGGTAATACCCAGGTTAACAAACCGATGATAACGGCAGACACGCCGCTCCAGAGCAAATAGCCGCTGGCCCCAAGCATTTCAGCCGCCAGCAGCAGACCACCCAGCGAGAGCCACACCCAGTGGGCATTCTCAGCCAGCAGTTCAACGTCCATTCTGGCTCCGGGCATTTCCGCTGTCTTTGATCAATTCGGCGATACCACCGATAGCGCCCATCAGATTGCTGGCATCCAGAGGCATCATGATAACTTTGCTGTTGTTGGCAGAACCAATCTCTTTCAGTGCATCAGTATATTTTTGTGCCACAAAGTAGTTGATGGCCTGAATATTACCGGAGGCAATCGCATCAGAGACCATCTGGGTTGCGCGTGCTTCTGCTTCTGCGGCTCTTTCACGGGCTTCTGCTTCCAGAAACGCGGATTGACGTTCCCCTTCAGCTTTCAAAATCTGCGACTGTTTTTCACCTTCCGCTTTGAGAATGGCAGCCTGCCGTATCCCTTCGGCCTCAAGAATATCGGCACGTTTGGTGCGTTCTGCTTTCATCTGTGCGTTCATTGAGGCGATCAGTTCGGCGGGCGGTCGCACATCACGGATCTCAATACGGGTAATTTTTACGCCCCACGGTCCAGTGGCTTCATCGACGATATGCAGCAGGCGTGTGTTGATGCTGTCACGCTGCGACAACATTTCGTCCAGCTCCATGGAGCCCAGTACGGTACGGATGTTGGTCATGGTCAGGTTTTTGATCGCCAATTCGAGCGAACTGACCTCATAGGCCGCGCGTGCTGCTTCCACTACCTGAATAAAACAGATGGCATCAATCGTCACGTTGGCGTTGTCTTTGGAAATCACTTCCTGGGAGGGAATCTCAAGTACCTGCTCCATCATATTGATTTTGCGACCAATGCGATCCATGAACGGTATCACCAGGTTTAACCCCGGCATCAGTGTCTTGGTGTAGCGGCCAAAACGTTCTACGGTCCACTGATAGCCTTGCGGCACGATCTTGATCCCTGACCATACAATAACCAGCGCAACAAATATCAATACGGGAATGACACTCAGCATGGTTTTCACCTCCAAAGGTAGTTTTAAAAATAATTAATTGAAATAAAACTATATTTTTCTTCATCCTGAAAAGATTATTTTAGCGCCGTCGGTGCATAAAACCTATCTTTTCGCAGGCGTAATCGCGGGTTGTCATTGGCGTATTATCTGAAAATAGCAAAAACGAGAGATGAGGCAAGCAGGGGCGCGAATACGCCCCGGCAAGAAGCTGGATTAAAAGGTTGTCCAGTTATCGTTTGAGGATGCTGTGGTGGAGCCCGCACTTGCAGCAGCCAGTAGAGGCATTTTAGTTGCCGCTGTCGGGGGCGTCACAGTGGTTGAACCGGTCTGGGTAATGACAAATACCGCGACGGCATCCGTCAGGCGTTGCGCTTGGTTTTGCAGCGATTGTGCGGCTGCAGAGACTTCTTCCACTAGCGACGCGTTTTGCTGCGTTGATGCATCAAGCTGCCCGACACCAATGTTGACCTGATCGATCCCGACGCTTTGTTCCCGGCTGGAGTGGGCAATTTCCGACATAATGCTGCTCATGTGAGAGGCGTTGGTGCTCAGGTTTTTCATTGAGGCTTCGGCACCTTCCACCAGTTCCATCCCTTGTTGTGTGGTGTGCACGGCATCGTCGATCAACGCTTTGATCTCTTTTGCGGCGGCGGCACTGCGCTGCGCGAGACTACGCACTTCGCTGGCCACCACGGCAAACCCGCGACCCTGTTCACCGGCTCGCGCCGCTTCAACGGCGGCATTGAGTGCCAATATATTGGTTTGGAAAGCAATGCCGTCGATCAGAGCGATGATTTCTACCATGTGGTTAGCAGAATCGCGGATTTCATGCATTTTGCTCGCGGCATCGGACATTTTGCTGCCGCTGTTTTTCATTTCCAGAGCGGCATCATTCACCAGCGTATTGGCCTGTTGGGTATTTTCTGCGGTGTTTTTAACGGTAGCCGCTAGCTGGTTCATTGATGCAGCCGTCTGTTCCAGAGAACTGGCCTGTGCTTCGGTGCGGCCGGAGAGATCCAGGTTACCCGCTGCAATCTGTGCGGTAGCCGAGGCAATGCTGTGGGCGCCATCGCGCAGTTGCCCGACAAGCTGCTGGAGATTGGTGGTCATCTTGTTCAGCGCATTCAATAAGATGCCAGTCTCATCTTTACGCTGATGGTCGATCGATCGCGTCAGGTTGCCCTGTGCAACGGACTCCGCCAATGACACCGCTTGCTGCAACGGCAGCACCACACTGCGTGCCGTTACAAATGACAGCGTCAGGCTGATAACGACGCCTGCTAGAATAATGCACAGCAATATGATGCGAATGCTGCTGTAACTTTGATTAACCGTTTGGTCCG
Source organism: Candidatus Symbiopectobacterium sp. NZEC135 (assembly GCF_025962695.1). Lineage (NCBI taxonomy): Bacteria > Pseudomonadati > Pseudomonadota > Gammaproteobacteria > Enterobacterales > Enterobacteriaceae > Symbiopectobacterium > Candidatus Symbiopectobacterium sp. NZEC135. The sequence goes on from NZ_JAGFPF010000005.1 coordinate 177,024, forward strand.
CCTGCCACATGCGGTATTCGGCTTTGCTGATGAATTGTGAGATATCTTTTTTGAGCGCAGTACCCAAAGGCCAGGTGACTTCAAGCGCTTGATGGCGTAGATCCTGACGGTTTTTCGCCAGATTCAGCAGTACATCGCTGGCCTCGGCAAACTTGCTATAGTCCTGCTTGATGGTATTTAACGCGGCAGTGAGTTCAGCATCGTCCTGCACATAATTACTAAGCGTCGTAATATGTTTAACGATAACACTGCGGTCTTTTTTGATCTGTTCAACCGTTGTGTTGATGTTATTTTCGTCATTTTCTGCGGTCAGGGCAAAGAAGGCGGATTGGCTAATAAAGACGTTATTTAAACTGCTCATAACATTGTTGGAGAGCATCACGATAGGATAATTTTTCTTTACTACGGCGTCGATGTGCTCATGGAAGTTTTTAAGCCCGCCAAAGGCCAAGATACCAAAAATAATCAGGATAAGCAGGCTGATGATAGCGCCAATCGCCAGGCGCGTGGCGATTTTCAGATCTGAAAATTTCATTATCGTCCCTATTATAAGAATTATATACCCTAAATAATTCGAGTTGCAGGACGGCGGCAAGTGAATGACAAATTTGTCTGGAACAAATTTGAACAGCACCTGTGCTGGCCCGTAGGGTGAACCTCAGGGATGAGGTTCATTCATCCCGATGAGCTTACACAGGTAAGTGATTCGGGTGAACGAACGCAGCCAACACACCTGCAACTTGAAGTATGACGGGTATAACAATGTGGTCCTTCTTTCCGCTGCGGGCAGTGCAGGCAAGAATAACTGCCGTAACAGCACGATGGAGGCTAGCTCAGTATATAAGTAAAATTACGCGAAGATTTAGACCGTTTTTATCCTAAAAAAGCGTTTAAATAAAGAGAGTGAGATAAACATCTTCAATTTATTATATCCATTTTGATAAATACAAAAGGGAAATAATATACCAACTAAACTATTTGCTGTTTTTGTGCTCCCCCCGTGACGGTGGAGATGCCTCTTTGCCCTAGTCTGCTTTTCCTGCCGCTTCCAACGTCTTCGCTTTTTGAGACCACTGCGCAGCAACGTCGCTGTTTTTTTCTACGCCAAGCCCTTGAGAGTACATCCACCATAAGTTGATATGGGAGTGGTAATCACCTTTTTCAGCCGCTTTTGTGTAGAGCTCAATGGCTTTTGTGTAATTGACCGCCATCCCCTTGCCCTTTTCGTACATAAACCCAAGCGCCCTCATGGCATCGAGATTTCCACGAGCAGAAGATTTCTCATACCAGTATTTGGCTTTCTCATAATTAATATTTTGTGTGCCACCATCATCGTAAGCGCTTCCTAGCGCATATTGCGCAGCGGCGTCAGGCGTATTGTTATCACAAGCCGACAGCAGGAAACACATGACTACTAGCACAACGAACCGGTTCATCCTTAACACCATTTACAGCACCTTTATTACCCTTTTCCGTTAAAATCATGGGTATCCATACCCGAATGAAAACGCCCTGCGCACGTCACTTAAGAAAATATCATACACCGGGCATGCCGAACGCTCATAACTCCAACTCAATGTCATTTACTGGCATGCAGCAGCACGGCAATATTTCGTCTTGTTGTACGCAGGCAAGGGGTGTCTGGCGATAGGCGACGCGACCTTTCACCAGCCGTAAGCGGCAGGCACCGCAATAACCTGAGCGGCACTGATATTCCACGGGTACGCGGTGTTGTTCCAGCACGTCCAATAAGGAGGCTGCACTGTCGTTGTTGGTAAGCTGCGCGCCTGAGACGCGCAGTGTGATGGTCGAGGTGCTCATTGGCTTAGAGCTGGAAGTCACTCAGATCGTCGGCGTTGATTTCAGAATCAATTTGGCCGACCAGATAAGAACTCACTT
>NZ_JAGFPF010000600.1:0-1155 GCF_025962695.1 Candidatus Symbiopectobacterium sp. NZEC135
ACCGTCAATCTCGCCCCGGCGGATTTGCCCAAGGAGGGCGGGCGCTACGATCTGCCCATCGCACTATCGATTCTGGCAGCCTCAGAGCAGATTTGCGGCAAGGCGTTAGCGCAGTATGAGTTTCTGGGTGAATTGGGATTATCCGGGGCGCTACGCGCGATTACCGGCGCAATCCCGGCGGCCATCGCCGCGGGCAAGGCGGGTCGCCAGCTTATTTTGCCACTGGCTCATCAGCAGGAAATGGCGCTTATCGGGCACGGTGAGGTGCTGCTGGCAGAACACCTGAATGCGGTATGCGCCTTTTTGCACAGCGGTGAACCGTTGACCGGCAGTCAGGCGGTTGAGGTTCACGCGCCCGACCTCACCAACGCCCCGGATCTGGCAGATATCATTGGGCAAGAGCAGGGAAAACGGGCGCTCGAGGTCACCGCCGCCGGAGGCCACAACCTGCTGCTGATAGGGCCGCCCGGCACCGGAAAAACCATGCTGGCCAGCCGTCTTGCCGGGTTATTGCCCCCATTGAGCAACGAAGAGGCGCTGGAGGTGGCGGCCATTAATAGCCTGGTCAGCGCTGCGGATACCACACTGGGCTTGTGGCACACCCGCCCCTTTCGGGCACCTCACCACAGTGCATCAATGACAGCCCTGGTGGGCGGGGGCGGACTGCCAAAACCGGGAGAGATCTCGTTGGCGCACAACGGTATACTGTTTCTCGATGAGTTGCCCGAGTTCGAGCGGCGTGTCCTGGACGCTCTGCGAGAACCGTTGGAAGCCGGTGAAATCGTGATTTCCCGCACGCGGGCCAAAGTCAATTACCCCGCCCGCGTGCAGTTGGTCGCCGCTATGAACCCCAGCCCATCGGGGCACTATCAAGGTATCCATAACCGCCTGCCGGTGCAGCAGATCCTGCGCTATTTGGGTAAACTCTCCGGGCCGTTTCTCGACCGGTTCGATCTGTCGATTGAAGTCCCGTTACTGCCACCTGGAACGCTGCACAAACAAGGGCGTCAGGGAGAACGCAGCACCGACGTTCGAGCGCGCGTGTTGATGGCACGAGAGAGGCAACTGGCACGAGCGGGAAAAATCAATGCGCGCCTGACACCGCCGGAAATGGATATTCACTGCCGCTTGCACGAAGAGGATGCCGTCTGGCTG
>NZ_JAGFPF010000601.1:0-1154 GCF_025962695.1 Candidatus Symbiopectobacterium sp. NZEC135
AGGTGTTCTGGGTTGCATACATGTAATTTAACATAATATACATTATGCGAACCAATGGATAAGGAGGCGAAATCTGGTGTTTTGCGGTCATGATGGGCTTTGGTAAATCCAGCGACTGTTCTTCGTTCATCAAGTGCCACTTTTCAGCCTCATCGCCACTTTACTGGCTGATACGAGATACGCTTCTCGCACATCGCCATCACGCACGCATCTTCACAAAGCAACACCAGCCAGACTTGGGCATGTCTATTGTAGACAGACCATAAAGGCGTTCCTTTCTGCATTACTTATCACATAGACAAGGTTTTAAGCAGACATAGTCTTTTAAAAGCTCACAGATAGTTATAAAGCAACTCTTATTTTGCAGGACTGGAATGATCTACATGACGATTCACACCACAACTACTGATATTGAATATAAACCGGCTGAGGTTGCAAACCGAGCACTTCAGCTTTAGATAACAGTCTGTGTGGCGGTTTTCTGATATCATTTTTATAGAAAATTTTGATACCCGGATACAATACCCCTTTTTCAGCCGATACCACTTTTTCATACGTTGAAACCTTTGTTTCAGGAGCACCCCACCCATCCATGCTCAATATTACCTGCACGTTTGGATCTGATTTTATTTTATCAAATCCTGTCACCATCTTTTTAGTAAAACGGTGAACCACTAATACTTTGGGTGGCAGATTATTTTTTACAACCAATGCCGAAAGATAATCAACGACCCTGTTGATATCCTTGTCGTTAATTGTTCCGATTCTCGCACCCGGAATGGATTTTCCCATCATGATAAATTCAGGGTCTATGCCTAAATGAACATCCGGTTGAATAAGAAAAGGTTCAAGGCGAGATATCTCACGGTGCAAATCGCTCCGGCCGGGCTGAACGTCCAGAATAAGTACAGCACCCGGCGTCATCCTTACCACTGACAGCGCGATATCAATTTGTTTATCACTCATCCGGTTACGATAGAGGCCATCTCGTCCAGGCTGGTTGCTTGCTACGGTAGCGATGTATTCCAATCCAGGAATAACAGGCTTTGAGGGATCTGCTTTTTCCCATTCCTGAGCTTCAGCGGTCAATCTTTTCCACAGCTCAGGTGCAGGATATTCACCCAGTATTCCCATTCTACGAGAGTTAAAATTCC
>NZ_JAGFPF010000602.1:0-1153 GCF_025962695.1 Candidatus Symbiopectobacterium sp. NZEC135
TATCTGCCAGGTGCGGTGGTGCAGGCCTGGGTTGGCAAAGCGCGTAAGCAGGCGTTCGGCATAGTCTGTCAGGTCAACGCCGCTGATGGTTAACGTCGGGGCTTGCTCTGCCAGCATCAGGTGGCGCACCGCACGGCGGAAGTGCGCATCGGCCATGCAGTCGCTGATATGGGCATAGCCCGCCAGGTAGCCGAGATAGGCCAGAAACGAGTGACTGCCGTTCAGCATTCTGAGCTTCATGGTTTCATAAGGTGCAACATCCGCCACCAGTTGTACCCCTGCCGCCTCCCAATGCGGTCGACCCAGCGTAAAACGATCCTCCACAACCCACTGAATATAGGGCTCGCAGGCGATAGCGCAGGGATCGTCAACGCCGACAGCTTCTGCCACGTCGTGCAACGTTTGTGCGGTGGCGGCGGGCACGATGCGATCCACCATGGTGGAGGGGAAAGCCACTTCACGCTCAATCCACGCTGCCAGCGCGGGCGCAACAAGGCGTGCGAAATCAAGTACCGCGCGTTGGGCGGCCTTACCGTTTTCTGGCATGTTATCGCAGGAGAGCACGCTAAAAGGAGGGATGCCTAGAGCATGGCGTCTACGCAACGCTTCGGTAATGATACCCGGCACCGACAGCGGCTCGCGTGGATAGCGCAAATCATGCTGGATGTGGGCATTGTCGGTGTCCAGATTGCCGTGCGCACCCGCCAGACAATAGCCTTTTTCCGTAATGGTCAGGGAGACAATCTCCGTTTGAGCATCGGCCAGCTGTGCCAAAATGGCCTCTTTGCCATCAACGGCGGCGTGTAGCGAGGCGCACACCGCGCCCACTACGATAGCCTGATTGCCGCTTTCCCCCTTTTCCAGCACGGTAAACAGGTGCTGCTGCTCGCGCAGCGCTGAAATCAGGCTGTCATCGCTGAACAGCACCACTTCGCACAGCCCCCAATCGCCGCCTTCCTGATTGAGGACGCGGTGCGTCAGCAGCGCCTGATGGGCACGGTGAAATGCCCCAAACCCGATATGCACAATACGCGGGCGTAGGGCAGTGCGATCGTAGCGCGGTACATCGACGTTATCCGGTAGGGTTACAGTGGCGATATTTTGCTTTTTATCAGTCATTTATTTGTTTTTTTAGCAGGTGATCATCAGCTAA
>NZ_JAGFPF010000603.1:0-1151 GCF_025962695.1 Candidatus Symbiopectobacterium sp. NZEC135
GCACTCAGCCAGTGGAGTAATAAAGAGAGGACCGGCTTTTGCCCACTGCTTCAATGACAGCTCAAAATCCTGACCCTGTTCGGCAGTTAATTGCCCATCAGACACCAGATAGTGCTTAATGGCCGAAATCAGCGCATCCTTTTTTTCATCATCAGAAAGAATGTGGCTGTTTTCATTGATAAAAAGCGTGCCATTACTATTATCATAATATGTCACTTCCCGCTTTACTTCTGGCAACAATAAGGGCGGTTGGGAAACATACCCATCGTCAGCAAGAGACATGGAAATCGGATAATTGTCAAAGGAGTAACTACGATTAGCAAGGGTGAGATCACTATCCAGGTTTGATAATGGATTCTCTTTATAAGCAAACGAAGCAGCATCCGATCTGTGCAAAAAATTCAACAACAGCATAAGTTGAATCGTTGTTGCTATTGCACTTTTCCGAGCAGGAAGAAAGGTTGATGATGTGTTGAATATTCTCGGAGAGTTTTCGACATGGTTAATTTGAGAACTGAAACCCTGAACATTAACAGATGAATTTGAATTAATTGATTTTAAAGCTTTCTCACTTTTTTTATTGCACGATTTATCGTGGTAATATTCCGTAGACAAACGATATTGCAGAGCTGAAACAGGCATTCTTTGACTCCATTCAAAAAAAGAATGGACTATAGGCATCGTATTTACGCCATCGTTATTAAAAAAAAATCTCAATTAAGGATTATCGCAATTTTCGCTCTTCCTTTGAGGGAGTGTTTATTATTCAAACACAGTGTAGATATGAACAATTCTATTATTTTCACCGATAAAAAAGCCAGCGCGTTCGCGCAGGCTTCTTCTTGGTTAGCGTAGATTAATCTTTACTTTGCGCGTGTATTTCCTGCACCGAAGTTACCTTCTTGGTCGTATCTGCATTGAGCGCCACACAACATACCGTCTGCGTTTTCAGTCAACAATAAACAGTTTTGCCCCTTTGGGGGATGTGGAGCGATGCGCTTCTGCCTGGTCCGCCACTTGATAGCTGACACCCGGCGTTAGGGTAAAGGTTCTGCCGTCATCCAGTTCGGTAATCAGCTCGCCTTCGAGGCAAAGAAGAACGTGTCCTTTTTTACACCAGTGATCCGCAATATATCCCGCAGAGTACTCCA
>NZ_JAGFPF010000604.1:0-1147 GCF_025962695.1 Candidatus Symbiopectobacterium sp. NZEC135
GAGCTGATGCGGCGCGCGTTGGACAATATCGTGCGCAACGCGCTGCGTTTTTCAACCCGTGAGCAGACGGTGCAGGTAGACCTGCGCGGCACCGAGCGCGAGTGGCTGCTTTGTGTCACCGATCAGGGCCCGGGGGTGGAGAAAAATAAGCTATCCAGCATCTTTGATCCTTTTATTCGTATCGAATCGCCGCAGTCCGGCAAAGGCTATGGATTAGGGCTGGCGATTGCCCGCAAAGTGGTGATGGCGCACGGGGGGCATATTGAGGCAGATAACGGCCCTCACGGGGGATTGACCGTGCGTATCTTTATTCCTCGTTGGCAAGAGACCGCATCGCAAAGTCATTGATTAGCGCGTTTTATTAACGGCAACCTGGTGTATTTGTCCGAAACTTACTTTTCGGTGGATACGCCACTCCCGTTTCAGGATGCCCCAGATGCTTTCGGATTATCTCTGCCCTATCAATAATGCGTCTTTTCGCTTTCCTTCCAACGTCTCTTTTGGCTATAGGCTGGCAGCGCAGCCGCTACGACTCTTGCAAGAGGTTATCGTCGTCAGCAACGATGGCGCAGAGCCCACGGTGCCGTCTGCCCGTTGTGCTTTGCCTGCCTTGTCAGTACTGGCGGCCAATGCCTGCGTAAGTCGCATTACTCAGGTTAACCCGTTTTCTCAACCTGAAGATATTGTGCCGGTGGCGCGCTTCATCGGGGATAACCGGGAACGTCCCCTCGCCGTGCAACACGCGTTGCGTCAGGCGTTTTATCAACGCTGGAAATCCCTTTCTCTTGGCAGGCATGACTGGTTGGCAGAGGCGGTTTCACTAGAGCGCGTATTGGCGGGGCAATCATGCAAGACAGTGGCCGAGGCGCATGGCATTCCTGACCGTAGCGTACTCATGCATCGACTGAATATGCTGGCGGTTGATGGTGAGGCTGGCGCGCGGGTCTATGCCGGCGAATGCTGTTATGCCGTGGCGGAGCACTACGGGATTGAATCTGACAGTTTCGCTTTCAACGCATTGCAAAAGTGCGCAGTGATGGGACGGGCAGGGGAACGGGTGCGCAACGGTGAGTCATGCCTGCAAGTGGCAGAGGATCATGGCATTTGCATGCTGTATGAGTCGATGGATATGTTAGAGATGATCGCC
>NZ_JAGFPF010000611.1:0-1144 GCF_025962695.1 Candidatus Symbiopectobacterium sp. NZEC135
GGCAACCGCCATCGCCATGATGCCATTCAACCTATCCGTATTCTTCTCCGCAACGCTTATCGTGCGCTTTTACCACAAGCTGACGCCGCAAAAGATTGGTCGTTATGGCTTTATTATTTGTACCCTTTCGCTGCTGTGGCTCGCCTTCGTGGTGCGTAACAACTGGAGCGAATTTGCGGTGCTGTTTGGGCTGGTGGCGTTCGGCATTGGTCAGGGCTCGCTGGTCACCCTGCTGTTTAACGTATTGGTGAGTGCTTCACCGAAAGAGCTGGCAGGTGACGTCGGCTCACTGCGCGGCACCACCAACAATCTGGCGAATGCGATTGGTACCGCCGTGGCCGGTGCGCTGTTGGTCGGATTGCTCAGTTCCAGCGTGATGCGCAACATTGTGCAAACCCCGGTGCTGACCCCTGAAATTCAGGCGCAGGTGAATCTGGATAATATTAACTTTATCAGCAATGACCGTCTGCTCACCGTGCTGTCGCAAACCACGGCAACGCCGGAGCAAGTGGCCGAAGCGGTGCGCGTTAATGAGGAATCACGCCTGAAGGCACTGAAGTTTGGTCTGCTGATCATGGCCTTCCTGTCCATGATGGCGATTATCCCGGCAGGCCGACTGCCCGGCTATCTGCCTGGTGAACTGCCTGCGGATAATCTGGATAAAGAACCGACCAAATAGGTCACTGTCAGATAAGAAAAAGGCTCCGGTTGTTACCGGAGCCTTTTTGCTGATAGAAAAACCGGCTTAACGAACTGACGGGATCTGCTGAGTAATGCAGTGAATGTTGCCACCGCCTAACAGAATTTCACGCGCTGGCACGCCCACAATGGCGTAATCCGGGAACATCTGTTGCAGCAGATCACGCGCCGTATTATCGGTACGCGCATCCAACAACGGGAAGATACTGATTGCTGATCAGAAAATTCACGTAAGAACCCGCCAGACGCGAACCGGCTAAACGTTCAATCGCATCACCCGAAGCAACGCCCACCGCTTCCTCTTCCGTGGCATAAAGCGGACCCGGCGCAGGCAGCTTCCAGATCTTCAGAGCACGCCCTTGCGCATCCCGGGCTTGGGATAAGACCTGATACGCCGCGATGGAGCGCGCATACTGCGGATCGTTTTCGTCATCCGTCCGCTGCC
>NZ_JAGFPF010000606.1:0-1146 GCF_025962695.1 Candidatus Symbiopectobacterium sp. NZEC135
CCCTACGTTGACGTTGCACTCTGGCATGGATAATTCCCACAGGCGCTTTTCCTTTATAGATACCCATTGTCACTATGATTTTCCGCCCTTGAGCGAAAATGAAGTGGCAAATATCGCGCTCGCCGCAACGGCAGGGGTAACGCATATCCTGGTGCCTGCGGTTGAGTCCCGCTATTTTGCGCGCATCACTGCGCTTTCGCAGGCTCATCCTGAAATCTATGCCGCGCTTGGCTTACACCCACTCTATATTGCCCATCATCAGGATAGCGATGTGGATCTGCTCGAACAGCAGCTGCGTCAACGGGATGACCGACTGATCGCGGTGGGAGAAATCGGGCTGGATCTGTATATGGCCGAGCCCCGTTTCGAACGCCAATGCGAACTTCTGGAAGCGCAACTGGCGTTGGCGAAGCGCTACGACTTGCCGGTGATGCTGCACTCCCGACGCACTCACGATCGTTTGGCGCAGCTGTTGCGCCGTATCGATGTGCCGCGCAAAGGCGTGGTACACGGTTTTGCTGGCAGCGAGCAGCAGGCGCTGGCCTTTATCAAGTTGGGATACTGCATTGGCGTCGGCGGCACCATCACCTATCCACGCGCCAATAAAACCCGTCAGGCGATTTCTCGCCTTCCTCTCGATAGCCTGCTGCTGGAAACCGATGCGCCCGATATGCCGCTTAACGGTTTTCAGGGACACCCCAATCGCCCCGAGCGTGCCGCCAATGTGTTTCACACCCTGTGTGAGCTGCGTTCAGAACCGCCTGAGGTGATAGCGGACGCGCTGTATCGCAACACCTGCCGCCTGTTTACCTTGCCGGGCGTTCACGCCAACGGCGGGGTATCAAACGTCGTTTCTCAAAGCGAGAAATAGCAACGCCTTATCGCTACTCTCGTTAACAGTGCAAAAAATCGACGCTCTGCACCGTTATCGATCTTCCCCTCTGCACCGCTACATCGCGCGGTTGCTCGCTAACGCGCTGCGCTCATGGCCGATGGATAGCGATTTATTATTGCTCAATGCGTAACAACGGCAGCAGCGCGGCGGTTTCTCGTTTTGAGAAGGCTGCTGTCTTAAATCAGTAACAAGCTGGCAACCCGGTTGGCGTCACTCTTGCAAAAACACCCTGAACCAGGATGAACGATGAT
>NZ_JAGFPF010000605.1:0-1146 GCF_025962695.1 Candidatus Symbiopectobacterium sp. NZEC135
CGCATCGGCATCCTCAGCGACACCGGCGACAAAGGCCGCCGCCGCACTGAGTGAGGCCGCCTCTTTGGTACCTATCGGCTCGACGACTGGCGTTGCGCTCGGGCTATCTGGCGCTGCACTGGCCTCATAACGCGCCTGTTGCTGCTGAGAAAACGCCTGCGCCAATTGTGCCTGCAACAGCGCCTCTTCATCCTGCTCGCGTTCGGCATAGTCCTCGCCGTAGCGCTGCTCTTGTTGCTCCAGATAAGCCTGGCGCAAGGCGGACTCTTGTGCGGCCTCGTCAACGTCAGCAGCGTCTGGCGCTGCCATTTCGCCGATTTCAGGCTGGGACTGAACCTGACGTTGCGCTTCTCGCTCTTGCTCTTCCGCCTGACGCTGCGAGGGCAACTTGATGCCATAGGACGCCAGTTCACGCCGGGTAGGAATCCGCACCGGATTTGGGCGCGGCAATTCCGGCCCCATCCCCTGTTTCACCTGAGGATTATCCTCCCCAGCGGCCGTAAAAGCGGGCATAAAGGACACGATATCGGTAGACGCAGGCGTAGCCGTTGCCACGGTGGGAGCACCCAGTTCATGCATAGCGCCCAGCGGCGGCGTGCGATCGCGATCGGGCACCGGCGAGGGCGAAAAGGCGGGGAACGGGGTATTTTCCCGCGTAGCCGCCTGTGGCAATTCAAACGCGTAAAGCGGCGGCAATGAATCCGGCGCAGTGGTGTCGTGGCTGACGGCGGTTGCTGGCGTCGCAGGGTTGAATGCGCTGGGCGCAGTCACTGGGTCTGGCACCGTATCAACCGGAGCCGATTCCTGCACCGGCGTGATGTGATCATCAGCGACGCTCAGCGTGCTGTTTTGCCCTGTTTCATCAGCGGCGCGCTCACGCGGCGCCGGTGCCAGCAATATATCATCCGCATCCACATCTTCTGTTATTGCCTCCGTTGATGCGGTTAACGTATCGGGTTGTTCACTCTCCCGATCCGCATTGTCGTGCAAATCGTCATCACGGTAGTTTTCTTCTGCGCGCGAACGGTTAGAGAAGAACGTCAGACAGCCTAATACGGCCCCGCCGATCTTTTCCGCAATGGTCAACCATGACCAACCGGTAAACAGCGTCAAGCCCGCCGCCCAGACGCAGAGCAGAATCAGCGT
>NZ_JAGFPF010000607.1:0-1146 GCF_025962695.1 Candidatus Symbiopectobacterium sp. NZEC135
GTCTGACACTCAGCGCGCCTCGGCCTTTGCATATGGTGCTGGTGTCCAGATAGCGCCAGCGGCAAACTGGACGGTCGATGTTGGTTATGAAGGCGCAACGTTTAAAGATACGAAGCTCAACGGATTCAATATCGGCCTTGGCTATCGCTTCTGATCCTGAATAGCGTGACTACGCCGAAGTGGACTTCGGCGTTTCTTTTCCCTCCAGAGAATCTGTCAGGGCATGCTCTTCGCCAGACGTTAACTTACGCTTGGCGTGGTAATGCTGCCACACGGTAAAATTTTCATTATCCATGGGTTTGGCATACAAGAATCCCTGAATGTAGCCAACCCCGTGCTGTGTCAGGTAGTGCAACTGGCGCGCGGTTTCCACCCCTTCTGCTACGATCTTCAAATTGAGGCGGTGAGCGAGGCTGATAATGGTATCCAAAATCGGCGTCTCTTCTTCCTGTGATGAAATGGTGCGGACAAACCCTTGATCGATTTTCAAATAGTCGAGCGGGAAGCTTTGCAGGTATGAAAGGGAACAATGGCCGGTGCCAAAATCATCAATCGCGACATGTATGCCCTCCTGACGTAATTGCTGCAACCGCTGCACCACTTCCGGCCCTTCACTGATGAGGCTGCGCTCGGTCAGTTCTAGCGTTATCAAGAAGCGGTGGGCCGCCACATTAGCCGCAAACTGGCGTATATCGGCGATAAATTCGCTGTCTTGCAGATGCTCTGCTGCCACATTCAAACCCAGATGAAAATTCGGCTCGATGTGCCAACGGGTAACGTCTTCCTCCACCAGTTTCAACAAATGTCGCGTCAGCGGGATAATCATATTTTCCGCTTCAGCGGCGGCGATAAACACATCCGGGCGAATCCACTGCCCATCGGCGCGCCGCCAGCGCAATAACGCCTCTGCACCGGTGCAGCGTTGCGCCTCAGTGCCGTAAACCGGCTGATAGTAGACAGAAAACTCATTGTTGGTGATGCCGCGGCGTAATTCGTCCTGAAAGGAGAGCTTGCGTTTTTGCCAATACAGCGCGGCCAGAATAAACAGCGCGGAAAGTACCAGTGCAAGCGGCAGCAGCGTGAGAAAGGCAAACTGCCAGGCTTTGCCCATTTCTGCGGCGGGGGCAGTAATGGAGACCGCAATCG
>NZ_JAGFPF010000608.1:0-1145 GCF_025962695.1 Candidatus Symbiopectobacterium sp. NZEC135
ATTAATCCTGCCTATTCGTTAGCTTTTTTTTCATTTCTGGCTTTTATTATCATTGTGCCATTCTGGTTTAGGTATACAAAACGGTATGGGTTACTGCCTCTCGGGCTTTTTTCCTCCCATTTGATGCTTAAACTCGCCTTTGTTGTGCTGCTCATTTTGATGCTGACAAGCATGATGATGCCCAGTGAAGAGCGTTGGGTACAGCAGATGGCTGATTTTTCGAAACAAGGATGGCTGAGCGTTGTGTTGGCGATGATCTTTTTCAGCCCTATCATTGAAGAGATCGTTTTCCGAGGTTTTTTGCTGCAAGGGCTTCTTACGTGGTTGCCTAACAATAGGCTGGCGTGTTGTATTCTTGTGTCGTTGCTCTTTGCCGCAGCGCATACACAATATACATCCACGGTAACGCTGACTGAGTTAATCACAATATCATTGCTGCTATGTTACGCGCGCCTGACCAGCAAAGGGCTGCTGATGCCAATATTGACACATATGCTGACCAATTCAGCCGTTTTGCTATTCTGGTATGTCTCCACAGTCTGATGTAATTTAAGGCTTGGATATGATACTTAATGGTCGTGCAGATTTATTTAGCATGCAGTGATGAATTTCCACGCCTCACACAGGGCTGGTATTGCAGCCCTGATAAACGCAGAGTTCAACAGACTCGGATATCTCCAGCACCTCGCGTTCAGATCACTTTAACAGCAACCGCACTCCCAGCCAGGCCATTATTCCCCCGCTTAATTTGTCGATGAGCTTACGGTACTTAATGTACGCCTGACGGGGTCTGTCAGTTGATAATAAAAATGCGACGAATGCATACCAGAGCATATCAATAGTAAACGCCATTACGGGCAAGACGATATACATGGCGGGTTGGATATTCGTGGTGAGCGCGGCGGAGAAAATACTGGCAAATACCAAAGCCGTATGGGGGTTACTGATTTGTGTAATGATGCCTGTTGCAAAGGCTTTTAACGCGCTCATTTCGCCTATACCGGTTGGGTTGATAAGCGGCTTTGAGGGACTACGAAACATTTTCAACGCCAGCCATAAAAGATAACAACCGCCAGCAATTTTCAGACCGGTGTAAAGCGATGGGATCAGCGTCAGCAGAGCATGCAGGCCCGCTAACGCGATAA
>NZ_JAGFPF010000060.1:0-26313 GCF_025962695.1 Candidatus Symbiopectobacterium sp. NZEC135
CTGATTGCGGACGGGTTGGATATTGTCATCCGCGTGGGTGCCTTGCAGGACTCCAGCCTGTTTGCCAAACGTCTCGGTTCAATGCCAATGGTGGTGTGTGCCGCCAAACGTTACTTGACGCAGCATGGCACCCCGGAAAAACCCTCAGACGTGGAAAGTTTCTCCTGGTTGGAGTACACCGTGCGTGCAGACAGTGAGTTCGAACTGATCGCTCCAGAGGGGATTTCCACCAAGATCGCCCCGCAGGGTCGCTTTGCCACTAACGATCCGCAGACGCTGGTACGCTGGCTCAAAACCGGCGCGGGCATCGCCTATATTCCACTGATGTGGATTATTGATGAGATTGCGCGCGGCGAAGTGGAAATACTGTTCAGCCGCTATCACTCCGATCCGCGCCCGGTTTACGCGTTGTATACGCGCAAGGATAATTTACCGCTCAAAGTACAACTGTGTATCAATTATATGACGGAGTATTTTAAGAACGTTGCACAAATATATCAAAGCCATAGAGAAGAAACGCTGGGGAAATAACCACTTTAACATTACGGCATTAACCTTAAAATTAAGTTTGGTATAGATTATCTTCACGTTCACGCTGTTACACTGTGCTTTATTTAACCAAGGGAGCACTTATGACAACAGCATTTAATATTTCAGGGGGGTTGTTTACCAGAACAATAACGCTTGATGAAATAGAGAGTATAAAAAACTCTAAAAATCAAAGTGAAATAAAAAGCCTTTGGGGTAAAATTGCAGATTGGTTTTGCGGAACCAATAAAGAAAAGGCAAAAAAAGCGTTATTTGAACTGTTCAAAAATGATGATGGGGATATAAAAATAGACGCTTTTAATCAGTTAAAAGCCATGGTGTCACCCGCATTTAAAGATACATTCACCTACAAGACAACAATAATAAGTGATACCTCATTTACCGTCAATCTGTCTATTGGTGCTCTGTTTTCTACGGGTGATATCTCTACGGCGGGAAAATGCATCAGTCTTAATGAGCATATAAAATCCTTCACTCCAGAATATTTTATCGCGCGAGATATTCATTTGGAACAAGTAATAAAAGACATACCAAGAAGTGAAATGTATTTTTGTCATACCACTACCCATCATGAACGCATTACCGTTGACATGCTGCCACAGATTATAAATAAGATATCAGAAAAACAAAAAGAATCGCTAAATGTTGCACTCTCTCAAATTGGCATTATCGATATCAAGAATCAAATTAATCAGCATACCAAGGAGATGTCACTGCTCGGAGATCCCAGTAAAAAATTATTTCTTTCTTTAGAGAGTAAGGGGAATGTCACCGTTGAAATTCATATTATGAATAACTTTGATGTGGAAAAATATCGAGTTTATCAAGAGATTTACCCTGAATATAAATATCCCTGTTTATACGCAAAAGCGCAGATTGATATCGACACTAGCGGTAACTGTAATATCTCTGACATTACCCTCTCACACCCCGGCATTGAGTAGTCACCATCATGCATTTTTATACTAACATGACGGTGACAAAGCACGGGAACTTACGCTGTACCACCCACCGTCATGCTATCCAGTTTCAGCGTCGGTTGCCCAACGCCAACAGGCAGGCTTTGGCCCTCTTTGCCACATACGCCAACGCCCTTATCGAGCGCCAGATCGTTACCTACCATGGAAATCTGCTGCATGGCTTCGATCCCGGAGCCAATCAGGGTTGCCCCTTTAACCGGCGTAGTGACTTTGCCATTTTCAATCAGATAGGCTTCGGAGGTAGAGAACACAAACTTACCGGAGGTGATATCCACCTGACCACCGCCAAAGTTAGGCGCATATAAACCGTATTCCACGCTGGAAATAATCTCTTCCGGCGTCGATTTTCCCGCCAGCATGTAGGTATTGGTCATGCGCGGCATCGGCAAATGGGCATAAGACTCACGGCGACCATTACCGGTCGGCGCAACCCCCATCAAACGCGCGTTGAGCTTGTCCTGCATATAGCCTTTCAGCACACCGTTCTCAATCAGCACGTTGTATTGCCCCGCCACGCCTTCGTCATCCATCGCCAGCGAACCGCGGCGTCCTTCCAGCGTGCCATCATCCACCACGGTGCACAGTTCAGAGGCCACCAGCTTGCCCATCTGTCCACTGAACACCGACGTGCCACGGCGGTTAAAATCCCCTTCCAGACCGTGTCCGACAGCTTCATGCAGCAGCACCCCCGGCCAGCCCGCGCCCAACACCACCGGCATGGTGCCCGCAGGCGCAGCAACAGCGGAAAGGTTGACTAGCGCCATACGCACCGCTTCTTTCGCCCAGGCTTCCACCCGCGCTTCACCATCCACCACTTGCCAGAAGTAGTCGTAACCCACGCGCGCGCCACCACCGCTGGCACCGCGTTCACGTTTGCCGTCCTGCTCAACCAGCACACTGATCGACAAACGCACCAGCGGGCGTACATCGGCCGCCAGCGTGCCGTCAGTTGCCGCCACCAGCACGTGTTCGTAGACACCGGTCAGGCTGACGCTCACTTCCTGTACGCGGGCGTCGGCGGCACGCGCCACGCTGTCTGCGCGTTGCAGCAGTGCCAGTTTCTCTTCACGGCTCAGGCTATCCAGCGGGTTAAGCTGCGGATACAGCGCGCGATGCACGTTTTCCCCCAGCGTACGAACGCGGCCATTACCCTGCTCGCGCACAATGCTGCGCGCCGCCTGAGCGCTTTGATGCAGCGCATTGAGTGTGATCTGGTCCGCATAAGCAAACCCGGTTTTTTCTCCGCTTACCGCGCGAATGCCGACCCCTTGATCGATATTGTAAGAACCATCTTTAATAATGCGGTCTTCCAGCACCCAGGATTCATGGTAACTGGATTGAAAATAGAGATCGGCATAATCCAGGCGGCGTTCATTCAATACCTCTAACACCGAGAACAGGTCTTGCTGGCTCAAGTTGTTAGCAGTGAGTAACTGTTCACTGACAAACGAAAGACTCATATTTTTTCCACTTTAGTTCACATGAAACCGATGAATAAACGGCACGATGCCATCACGATGCAGGCGGATTAACGCCGCTCCTGCGCCGCATTTTTTTGCGGCTCGCGCAGGACTTCCTTAATCGTAGGCTGATCCAGGCTGCCATGAATCTGGTAGCGAATCAGCGAGATTTTGTTCCAGAGTGGTGCCAGCACCTTACTGGCTGCAAACACGGCAGCACCAATCACCGGGTTGACCACAAAGGCGGTAGCCACCCCCACCGTGGCTGATATTTCCGGTGCGATCACTGCTTCCATGGCAATTTGGCGGTTAGCCAGATCGACACTGCCCTTCATGGCGATATCCGCTTCTAATCCGTCTACCAGCATATCATCGGTGTGCAACACGCCGTCCTTAATCCAGGCCGTGCTGCGGATGGAGTCAAAATAGAAGCCTTTGCCAAAGGTATCACTAAAATCAAACTGCAATTTGCGCAGCAGCGCATCAAAGCTCACCAGACGCAGCAAGCGCCCCGCCTGACCCGTCCCCGCATTGACGATGTCCCCCTTGCCAATACGCGTGTGCAAAATACCACTCAGGCTTGCCAGATGCGGTGCCCACGGCGAACCGCGCCAGTAGAGATCATAGTCAACATCAAAGGTTGCTGCACGCAGCGGCGTATCAATACCAAACCAGTCGGCATTTTGCTCCAGCGTGCCACCTGTCAAACGCCCTTTGAGTGCGGTGCGAACCCCTTCTGCATTCTCCTGCCAACTGCCGCTGGCAGTCAGCTTGGCTTTGCCGGTATCAATCACTCCCTCACTGAGCGTCAGCTTATCTTTTTCTGGTTGCAACGTCGCCGAGATTTGGCCCAGGTTCTGCCCGGCAATCCAGCATTCTCGGCAGGCAAGCTGCAACGCGGGCCAGTCTTCAAAGCGGATGCTAGGGTCATTAAGCGGTGATTTTTTCTCCGCCAGCGCCACGGGGTTGGTTGCTTCATCCCCTTTCCACTGCGGATTGTAATAGAGGTAGCGAATATCCGCGCGCCACATGCCGTTCTGTGGCACCGTCAAGTTAGCATCAATCTCACGTCCGGTAGTGTGAATTTCATTGCCCTGCGGGGTATTACGGCTATTGAGTACCACGTCATGCCACTGTTGGCCAAGCAGTTGCAGCGCAGGCGTACGCAGCGTCACGCTTTCCGGCACATGGAGATTGTTTTGTGCCCCTTTGCGCAAGGTCGTATCGCCACGCAGGGCGGGCAGTAATCCCAACCAGCGCTCCGCATCCAGCGCGGGTAGCATCAACACCAGTTCAGGCTGTTCCGGCAGCGCGGGCAGCGTTTGGGCATCTTGTTGCCACACCGCTCGCGCGAGCGTCAGCGCATCGCCGTGCAGCAGCCACTGACTGTTAAAGTGTGCGGATTTTCCCAAGCTCCCCGAGAGCGCAAACCCCTTGAGATCCCCTTTGGCAGCAATCTTGAGCGGTACCGCCGTTCCCTGTGTCTTATTGAAAGGCTCAGGTAAGCGAGTACTTACATTTTTCAGGTCGGCATCGACGCTGACCTCATAGGTCTCCGCGCCTTTATAGGGCAGATTCACCCTTACATCGCTATGCCAGGCGGCGGTTCCCGACAGGGCGGTTTGTACGGCTTTTGGCAGACCGGGGAATTGTGCGGGTGCCCATTCGCCGTTCAGCCCCACCTTTACCAGAAAGGCTTTTTCCTGCTCTTCGGTGTTGAAACTGAACGTGACGGGCTGCCCTAACCAGTTAGCCGCAATATCATCGCTGTTCAGGGTACCATTGCGATAATGAAAGCGCCCCTTGAGCTGTTTCAACGTACTATTCAGCGGCTTGATATACAGGCTATTGTTACTGAGTTGAATATCACCACTGGCCTCGACTTCACCGTGCGCCAGGGGGATATCAAGGTGCAACGTACCATTGACGCTACCGCCAATTTGCAGTTGCTTTAACGCGCTCCCCACGCTGTCTTTGAGCGGCGTTTGTTCAAAATAGTGCCCAACATCAGGCCCTTCCCCTTGAAGTTCGCCATCGATCAGTAACTTTTCTTTACTGTAGTCAGGGATGGCGGCAAGAATGTTTCTGCCAGCGACATTCCCCAACTGCGTTGACGGCGCGGACATCCACAGGCCATTGTTGGCAAAATTGAGATCGATATCCAGCGGTGACAGCGCGGGCCAACCGGGTTCAAACTCAAAGGTAGCCGCGCGCAGCGGCACCCACACTTGAAACTGGCCTTCGTTATGCTCAAAGGGGAAATGCGACGGGTTACCGGCAAAAACCAGCGTAGCATTGTCGACGTGCCCCCCTTTTAGCGCGCCGGTCAGGTAGTTCACCAGTTGCGTGCCCATCAGCGGTTCCGGGAAGTAACGCCAAGCTTCAGACGCATCGGTTAGACGAATTCCCGCCAGAATATCCAGACGCGGCTCCCCATTCACCGGATGACGGTATTGAAAATCTCCCTGAACCTGTAGCGCACGTGCTTGTACATTCAGTCCTTTACTCCACACTTCCCAGCCGTCGGCGGCATTGCTCCAATCAACAGCACCGTTTGCCTGCTGAATCTCAAACGGTGCACGGAACTGATTGCCGCTGGGTAGTTCACTTTGTGGCAAGGCAAAAGTCACGCGCCCACGCTCAACGCTGCCACTCAGCGTGCCAGCCAGCTTTTCGCCGCCCGGCAACCATTCCCACGCTTTCCAGCGCAGATCGCGCCATGCCGCTTGAAAACGACTTTTTTCCGGTTGTTTTAAGGGAATATCAAGGGCCAGTTGTGTCAGAAGCCCTTCCGGTTGCAGCGCCTCCCAGCGCGTTTTAAGCTCAGGTGTGGCGGTGGACAGCAGCGGTAGCAAGGAGCGCAATCGCGCCAGACTCAACTCACTGGCGCGCACCCGCAGCATATCTTGCTGCTCTGCCGACGATGCGGGTACCCAGCTCGCGGCCAGACTCCCCTTTGGCCAGGCAACACCGTCCGTTGCCAGGTTCAAGACAGGGACGGCAACCTGCCAGCCCTCTCCTTCCCGTGTGGCATGCAGTGCTAGCTCGTCTACGCTCAGACGATGGGTAGTGTCTCCTTCTTTCCAGGCGGCCGAGCCCTGGGCCAAAAAGACATCGCTGGCAACCAGCGATCCGCTGCGCACCTGCAACCAGGCCGCCAGATTGAAATTGGCGCTCTCCAGCCCGGTATTATTTTTTAGCCAGCGGCTGATCCAGGGCTTCATATCCATATTGTCAGCCTGTAGGTACACCGTGCCGTCATTCAGATGCCCCTGAATAGCCTGCAAATCCATGCGTACCTGCACCACGCCGTGCTGCCCAGTGAAACTCGACAGGCTGATTTGCCCTTCGGCACGGTGTCGGTTGTTGCGGTTCAACCAGGTTAATTGCGGGATGGCAAGTTCAACACGATCGCCAGAAGGCGTGAGGAAAGAGAGGCGACTGTCGCGCAGATCGAAGTGATCGAACTGTTGAAGGAACAATGTACTTAGACGATCGGTTTCGATCAGGCTACCGTCGGCTCGCTGGCCAGTCAATGTCGCATCCAGCGTCAGGTGCATACGGTGAAACGTCAGATCGCGAAACTGCCAGCGCGCATGCAGCAATGACTGCCACACATCCAGCGCAAGCGTGATGCGCTCTGCCTGCCAGCGTGCAGCGGGCGACTCGCTCGTCAGGCCATCGATCGAAAGCGTCGGTCCAAAAGAGGCCCAACTGCCAGTAAGGCGTTGCGCATCAACCACGACACCCGTCGTCGACGTCACCCACGCCATGATTTGCGGCCGAAAACGATCGAGCTGCGGCATCGCTAATCGTAAACCACTGACGATCAGCGCCACGACAACAATCATCGTAGCACCCGTCATCAGCAGTAGGCCGGGCAGTCGCCTCACACTATTCTCCTTGATCTTCGTCGCAGGCGACGCGGGGAAGTCATTCTGTTCGGTTTATCATCGACATGGGGATTACATCATCACCACATCAAACTGTTCCTGGCTGTACAACGGCTCAATCTGCACCTTGACCTGTTTGCCGACAAAGATTTCCACTTCCGCCAGGGCATGGGATTCTTCGCTTTTCAATACCTCAGCCACCGCAGGCGATGCGTATACCAGGAAGCGATCGGTGTCATAGGCATGGTGCACCCGCACAATTTCACGCATGATTTCATAGCAAACGGTCTCGACGCTTTTCACCCGGCCGCGACCATGGCAGGTCGGGCACTGATGACACAGCACATGTTCAATGCTCTCACGGGTGCGCTTGCGCGTCATCTCCACTAATCCTAGTTGAGAGAAACCATTAATACTGGTTTTAACCCGATCTTTGGCGAGCGCCTGCTCCAGAGAGTGCAGCACCCGCCGACGATGATCCTCATTGCTCATGTCGATGAAATCGATAATGATAATACCACCGAGGTTGCGCAGCCGCAGTTGGCGGGCAATGGCCTGCGTCGCTTCAATATTGGTGTTAAAAATGGTCTCATCCAGATTGCGATGGCCGACAAAAGCGCCGGTATTGATGTCTATCGTCGTCATCGCCTCGGTTTGATCGATGATCAGGTAGCCACCGGATTTCAGTTCGACCTTTCTGTCCAGCGAGCGCTGAATTTCATTCTCCACGTCATAGAGATCGAAAATCGGCTGGCGTCCGGCGTAATGCTCCAGCTTATTGGTGGTTTCCGGAATATAGTCCGTGGTGAACTCCAGCAGCGCGTCATAGGTCAGGCGCGAGTCGATGCGGATGCGATCCAAGGCCGCACCGGCAAAATCACGCAGGATACGCTGCGCCAGCGCCACTTCACCGTACAGTTTGCATTTGGTCTGGTTACGTTTTTTACGCTCACTGACTTTGGTCCACAGGCGTTTGAGGAACGCGGCGTCAGAAGACAGCTCATCTTCCCCAATCCCTTCTGCCGCCGTGCGGATAATAAACCCGCCCTGCTCGTCGCAGTATTCACTGACGATTTTCTTCAGGCGTTCACGTTCTACTTCACTTTCAATACGCTGTGAAACACCAACGTGGGCCGCACCGGGCATGAAAACCAGATAGCGTGATGGCAGCGTAATATCGGTGGTCAGTCGGGCACCTTTGGTACCGAGCGGATCTTTCACCACCTGCACCATCAAGTCCTGCCCCTGGCGCACCAGTTCAGCGATATCGCGCACGTGGAAATTTTTCTGCTCTTCGCCGGCCACGCATTCGGTGTGGGGCATAATGTCTGACGCGTGCAAGAACGCCGCTTTATCCAGCCCGATATCCACGAAGGCGGCCTGCATACCCGGCAATACCCGGCTGACACGGCCTTTATAGATATTGCCCACGATGCCGCGTTTCGCTTCGCGCTCAATGTGGATCTCTTGCAGTATTCCGCCGTCAATGTAGGCAACGCGCGTTTCCGACGGCGTCACGTTGACCAGTAACTCAGCTGTCATTTTCTGCTCCTGCCGTGCGTAACGCTATAATCTGATTATACAATTCATGGGTTTCCACCAGCGGCAAACCGACAACCGCGTGGTAGCTGCCAGCGATCGCCTTGACGAAACAGCCGCCTTTACCCTGAATGCCGTAGGCTCCCGCTTTATCCATCGGCTCGCCGCTGGCAACGTAGTGGGTAATGTCCTGCGACGTCAGCGCGCGAAACGTCACGTCGGTCACCACCAGCGCACTGCACTGGGTGCGACGATCGGCCAACGTGACCGCAGTCATCACCTGATGCTGTCGCCCTGACAGCATCGATAAAATGTGCGCAGCGTGGGCTTCGTCACGCGGTTTTTCCAGTACCTGTCCTTCCAGCACCACGATGGTATCGGCCCCCAATACCGGCAAATCTTGCGGTGCGGCAGCAACCCCTGCCTGCGCTTTATCCCGCGCCAAGCGGCGCACATAGGCCTCTGCCGTTTCATGCGCTGCCCGCTGTTCAATAACATCAACGCGCAACAGTTCAAAAGGGATGTCCAGCAACGTAAGCAGTTCGCGGCGGCGCGGTGAACCCGAGGCCAGATAGAGCGCAGTCATATATCCTCGCTACGTAGCCACGCTACGTATTCTACTGTAGGCGCTCCGGTTAAGGACTACGCCCTTATTGATTATTGTACTGTGAACTGACGGCGAATTTTGCGCATCAACAGGAAGAGCCAGGGCCACAACACGCCATCGACCACACAGTTCCACAAATTTTCTGGCCTGAACGACACATTGCTTACCAGGAATTCTGCCCAGAAGACAATCAGATCCATCACCAGCGAGAGCACCATGACGATCAGGGCTTGTTGCCAGAGCGCCATATTGCGGAACAGTTGAAACTTGAAGGCCACCAGATAGGCGACAATGCTGAGCGCCAGCGCTCGCACGCCGAGCGTGGACCCTAAAATAAGATCCATCACCATTCCCAGCACAAAACCGGTGCCGACGTTGACCCGATGCGGTAACGCCATTACCCAATAAATCAGAAACAGTGAGAGCCACGATGGCCGGAAGTGATAGAACTGATCCGGCCACGGCATGATTTGCAGCGCCATGGCGATCAGGAACGATAACCAGATGATCCAGTTGCCGTGACGGCGATAGCGGTTCATTGGCGTCCTCCCTGTGCTGGCGTAGCCGCAGGCGGCGTATTACGTTGAGGTTGTTGGCCTTGAGGCGCACTGCGCGCAGGGGCGTTTTTCGGCTGTGCATTTCCCTGCGGCGGCGCGGCGGGTGCGGCGGCAGCAGGCGGTGCGGGCGGGCCCATTTCATCGGGGGATGGTAAAACCTGCGGCATCATCTGCATCAAGCGTTCGTTAGCGACGCGGTGCACTTCTTGCGGTGGCAGCCCTTTGCCCGACACGTCATCGACGCCCCACAACAGCAGCAAATAACGTAAACGTTGCAGACCGGCGGTAGGATGCGCCTTGATAACGGTGTAGGCGCGTTGCGTATCCACCTTCACTTCGGAGACGACGCCCACCGGATATCCTTCAGGGAAACGACCGCCCAGTCCAGATGTCACTAGCACATCGCCGACACGAATATCGGTGTTGTTGGGCAAATGCTCCAGTTGCAGATCGTCAGTGCAGCCATTACCGGCAGCAATCACGCGAATATCATTGCGCAGCACCTGAATCGGCAACGCATGGGAAACATCGCAGATCAGCAGTACTCGGCTGGTCAACTGACCGACCGCAACAACCTGCCCGACCACCCCTTTATCACTGATAACCGGTTGCCCTTCGTAGACCCCGTGCGCCGCACCTTTATCAATAACCACCTGATCGCTATAGGGGTCAGTGCCTGCGGAAATCACCTGAGTCACCATCTTCTGCTCATCCTGACGCAGCGGCGATCCCAACAGTTCGCGCAGACGCGCATTCTCCTGTTTCAGTTGGCCGAGCAGCAGCAGATCGCTGTTACGCAGTTGCAGTTCCTGGCGTAACGCACGGTTTTCCAACGCCAGCTGATTTTTGGTCGCCAGCGATTCAGAGACATTATCCAATACTTCACGCGGCCCGTTGGCGAGAAAATAGAACGGGCTAACCGCCGTATCCATATAGGTACGGATCTTGAGAAACGTCCCCAAGCGGCTGTCGGCGATAATGATCGCCATCGCCGTGAAGACGGCAAGAAAAAGTCGCAATTGCAGGGAAGGTCCCCTGCTAAAAATCGGCTTCATAAAGGTTGCGTATTCCTCAACGCGAATAAAGAACGCCCGACACGCTCAATACTAAAGAGACCATTCATGTTATTCACCGCCGTCATGCCCGCAGAAACGCTGGGGCAGAGGGGCGTCGGGCGTAGGGAATTACGCTAATGGCGATACCCGTGAAAACGACTCGCCACAGAATAAAAAAAGAGGGGCTACCCTACGGGATGAAAAACAACGCTGTTTCCCCATACGGTTCCCCTTCCTTTTATTCGGCACTCTTACTCTTCGCTGAACAGATCACCGCCGTGCATGTCGATCATTTCCAGCGCTTTACCGCCACCGCGAGCCACACAGGTCAGCGGATCTTCGGCAACGACCACCGGGATGCCGGTCTCTTCCATCAGCAGGCGATCCAGGTTACGCAGCAGCGCGCCACCACCGGTCAACACCATGCCGCGTTCAGAAATATCGGAAGCCAGTTCTGGCGGGCACTGCTCCAGCGCCACCATCACCGCGCTCACGATGCCAGTCAACGGCTCCTGCAACGCTTCCAGAATTTCGTTCGAATTCAGGGTAAAGCCGCGCGGTACGCCCTCAGCCAGGTTACGACCACGCACTTCGATTTCGCGCACTTCATCGCCCGGATACGCAGAACCAATTTCGTGCTTGATGCGTTCCGCCGTCGCTTCACCGATCAGCGAGCCGTAGTTACGGCGCACATAATTGATGATGGCTTCATCGAAGCGGTCACCACCAATGCGCACGGAAGAGGAGTAAACCACACCGTTCAGGGAGATAACCGCCACTTCTGTGGTACCGCCACCGATATCCACCACCATGGAGCCCGTTGCTTCAGAAACCGGCAATCCAGCACCGATAGCCGCTGCCATGGGTTCTTCAATCAGGAACACTTCGCGCGCCCCAGCCCCTTGCGCAGATTCGCGAATGGCACGGCGTTCAACCTGAGTAGCACCGACCGGCACACACACCAGTACGCGCGGGCTCGGACGCATAAAGCTGTTGCTATGCACTTGTTTGATGAAGTGCTGCAACATTTTCTCGGTCACGAAAAAGTCGGCGATAACACCGTCTTTCATCGGGCGGATAGCTG
Organism: Candidatus Symbiopectobacterium sp. NZEC135; assembly: GCF_025962695.1. Taxonomy (NCBI): domain Bacteria; kingdom Pseudomonadati; phylum Pseudomonadota; class Gammaproteobacteria; order Enterobacterales; family Enterobacteriaceae; genus Symbiopectobacterium; species Candidatus Symbiopectobacterium sp. NZEC135. The sequence continues at coordinate 11,725 of NZ_JAGFPF010000060.1, forward strand.
CGATATTACCCGGAGTACGACCAAGCATCTGTTTGGCTTCATGGCCTACGGCGGCGACGCTCTTAGGCGAACCGGCACGATCCTGACGGATAGCGACCACAGACGGCTCATTCAGTACAATGCCCTGCCCTTTAACATAAATCAGGGTATTGGCGGTACCCAGGTCGATGGACAAGTCGTTGGAAAACATGCCACGAAATTTTTTAAACATAACGAAAGGATAATCCTGCAAGCTGGGGGCGAAAAGAAATCCGCCTACTTTACCAACCACACGGTGCAGCGACAAGGCACGACAGCGCTCTGCATCGGTGAAAAATTCCCCTGAGTCTTACGCATCACGTTCCCCTGAAAAACGGTCGGGGCGGTATTTCTTTGTGCAGTAAAGCGAGTTACCGCTTTTTCACGCAATCGGATGGCATCGACACAGGACACAAAATCTAACATTTTATCGGCCAGTCCATGCAATAAGCACACACTAACCGATTTATAAACCACGCATTCTACGTCAATTTACCTGCGACATTCACCCTAAACACGATGCCGAGGTGAATATTTTTTCAACTCATCGCTGACAGGGATAGACGCCGCGAAAAAATCGCCCTGACCACCGTAAACGCCGCGACTTGCTAGCGTATTCCACTCTTCCTGAGTTCTTACGCCTGCGGCAAACACGTTAGCAGACGTTCCCTTGCAGGCTTCTATCAGGCTTTGTACAAAAAGCTGATTTTCTGTCCTGCGTTCAAAACGGCGCACCAGACCTGGATGCAACTTGATGACTTCCACCTGTAACGTTCTGATATAAGTCGTGCTGACCAAGGTCAGCCCGGCTTGCGTCACCGCCAGACGACACCCCAACCCCACCAATGTATTCAGAATAGGACGCAAGCGCTCGATATACTGACACACATCAGACTCAGCAAGTTCAAACAATATGCGTTGACGCTGCTGTTTCGGACATTGCAATAGCACTTCTTGTAGCCAACGCCAGAAAGGACGCTGCAACAGCGAATCCACATTGACGGGCATCGCCAGCGTCTCTTGCGACCAGGAAGCAGACAGCGCGATGATTTGTGACACCAGCAGCCGGTCATAATTGGGCGTCAGCCCCAATTGCTGCACCAGCGGCATATATTCGGCGGCCAGCAGAACCTGATCGCCATCGGTAATACGCGGCATGATTTCCCGATGATGCACCACGCCATCGCGCGTCACCGCCGGTTTTTGGCACAAATGAGGGCCACCTTTTGCCAGCGTCCGCTCCAGCAATGTGCGCCATTTCACGCTGCCGCGCCCCTTGTCAGGCACTTGCCTGTCAAATACGCACCAGCCGTTTCCGCCCTGCAATACCGCATTGCGCGTAGCATCCTCCACGCTTTCCATCACCTGCTCAGAACTCTGCCCGCTGGCATAGGCACAGATGCCGATATGCAGTACATCTTCACGATCGATAAGCGGCGTGATCGGCAGAATATCCAGCGCTTTAACTAACTGCGCCGCAATAATATCCGCTTCTTTCAGCGAACGGTGCGGCAGCAGCACAGCAAAATCACTGTTGAAATAACGAGCCAGCAGCGCGGAAGGGTAACGCATGACAAAGGTCGACAACATATTGACCAGCGTATTGCGGTACTCACGCAGTTCATTGGCATAGCGATGCGTTTCCTGCAAGGTATCGAAATCCGGCAGGCGAATCATCATTACCACACCGTGGGTGCCGACATTTTCTGCGTCTTCCAACTGTGTGGTGAGTTGGTTATCGAAAAACAGGCGATTGCTTAATCCGGTTTCCGCATCCTGGGCGGCAAACGCGCGAATCAGCGTATCCAGTCGGCTGCGTTCTTCCCGTGCGTCGGCAAGATCCGACAGCAACTGATCGAACGCACTGCTGGCGCTATCGGGCCATTCGCGTACCGAACCGCGCGCCACCGATTCGCGTTCACCGCGCAGAATGCGGTTTGCGCGCGTCTCCAACTGTTCGTGCCCTGCTACCTTACGGCGAAAGCGCCGCAAGGCAAACACCAGCAGCGCGGGCATACACGCCATCGCCACCACCATAGCGATGGTGGAGAAAATCCAGCGCGGCGAGCCAAAAAAGGGATCCAGATAAGTCAGGTTGACGCGAAAGTCGGCATTTTGCATCAACGGCAGTTGCATCACATGGTGCACATAATCGTCTTCTGCGCTCATCAGTTCCGGCAGTCGCAGCGAATATTGCAGGTTGTGATCGAGGTCGCGGATCTCCAGCAGCACCACCCCCGCCGCCTTCATCATTGACGGCAGCCAAAAGCGCAACCGTTCAGGAGGTTGCACCAACAGCGCTTGATCGATACTGGTCACGATAGCGTGAAGCTGGTTATCAACCTGCTGTAGATTATCATCAACAATGGTGATTAACCCTATGATAAACAGCAGGGATATGACGACGACCAGCACCACCGTCATCAATGAAGAAAATTTCGTCATTCGCCCATCCCTGCATCCTCTCGCCGCACGAGGTCATACCCCCGCGCCGTATTCACCACTGTTGTTCATACTACCTGTTACAAATATAGACACTAAAGGATTTTCCCAGACTTTTCCTCTCCGGTCACAATCACATTGCGATCGTGGCGTAAACGCCACCGATAACGACCGCCAGTTTCCCTTTAGGCGGGTCGTGCAACACTCTGCAATGAACTCTTTTTTGCTCGAACCGTCTTATCTTCCATACTTACTGTACTCAGTCGTCGTACCCCGTGGAGCATCATCATGTCTGACTCTTATCGTCAACGCCAACCGAGCGCCGCCGACGTTACCCCTGAGGGGATTTTTCACCAGCGCCGCGCCGTGATGAAAGCGCTGGGCATCGCTGCCGCTTCGCTGAGCCTGCCGCTTAGCGCACAGGCGGATGTGCTGGACTGGCTCACCGGCGGCAAAAAAAAACCGACGGCACCGCCGCCCACGCCGCTCACCTTCACACCGGAATCCAATGCGCCAACGTCACTCACGTTGACACCCGAGGACAAGGTCACCGGCTATAACAACTTCTATGAATTCGGGCTGGATAAAGCCAACCCGGCCGCCAATGCCGGCGGGTTGCGTACTGAAGGCTGGAAGATACAAATAGAAGGGGAAATCGCCAAACCCGTCACGCTGGATATCGACGACATTATCAAGCGCTTTCCGCTGGAAGAGCGTATCTATCGCTTTCGCTGCGTCGAGGCCTGGTCAATGGTGATTCCCTGGGTGGGATTTCCTCTGGCAAAACTGATTCAGTTCGTAGAGCCAACCAGCGCCGCGCGCTATGTTGCCTTTCAAACCCTGCACGATCCCGAACAGATGCCGGGACAGAAAGATCGCTTTCTCGGTGGCGGGCTTGACTATCCTTATGTAGAAGGCTTAACCCTGGAAGAGGCACTACATCCCTTGACACTGCTGGCACTAGGCGTCTATGGCAAAACCCTGCCCCCGCAGAACGGCGCGCCCATCCGTCTGGTAACACCGTGGAAATACGGATTCAAGAACATCAAATCCATCGTGAAAATCCGCTTTACCCGCGAACGACCGCCTTCAACCTGGAATCTGGCGGCCCCCGATGAATATGGTTTTTATGCCAATGTGAACCCGGGTGTTGACCACCCACGCTGGTCACAGGCCAGTGAACGGGTGATTGGTGCAGGCGGGTTGCTTAACGTTCAGCGCCAACCGACGCTGCTGTTTAACGGCTATGCCGAGCAGGTGGCGCACCTATATCGCGGCCTGAACCTGCGGGATAATTTCTGAATGCGTCTGACACTCCGCCAGGTGTTCTGGTTAAAAATCATCTTGCATGCTGCCGCAGCGTTACCGTTGCTGTGGCTGTTTTATGCCCTTCAACACGGAGCATTGAGCGCCGATCCGGCCAAAGATATCCAGCATTTTACCGGGAGAATGGCGCTCAAACTGCTGCTGGCAACGCTGATGGTGACACCGTTGGCGCGCTACGGTAAACAGCCTCTGTTGATCCGCTGTCGCCGCTTGCTCGGCCTGTGGTGTTTTGCCTGGGCCACGCTGCATCTGACCAGCTATGCGCTGTTGGAACTGGGGCTCGCCAACCTCGCGTTGTTGGGCCAGGAGCTGATTAACCGCCCTTACCTGACGCTGGGCGCCCTCAGTTGGCTGCTGCTGTTGGCCTTGGCAGTCACCTCGTTTCAGGCGGCACAACGCACGCTTGGCAAAAACTGGCAACGCATACACAACCTTATCTATGTCATCGCGGTTCTCGCGCCCATTCATTATTTATGGTCGGTAAAAATCTTATCGCCACAGCCCGTGATCTATGGGCTAAGTGCGCTGCTCTTGTTAGCACTGCGTTACAAAAAGTTCCGCCAGTGGTGGCGTTGATATCGGGAAAGCGCCAGTGGCGCAACGCCGCGCGCGGCGGGGGCGTCAAAGCCATTTGCGGAGATAAGACCAGTATTTAGCTGCTAATTGCCACGATATGGTTATAATGCCCGACCTTATCGCCCGGTGAACAATTTACGTTGCCAAAAGGTGACAAACGATGTGCTTCGCGCTATGTTGTGCGACACGTTTTTCTACAAACTGGGTGTATCGCGGGAGATAGCGGCACAATGGCAGAGAGATTTCACATTTTGCTTTTGAACGGTCCCAACCTGAATCTGCTGGGAACCCGTGAGCCAGAGAAGTACGGCAGCACTACGCTTGCTGAGATCGTCAGCGGTCTGGAACATCAGGCGCAGGTGCTCAATGTACACTTCTCCCATGTCCAATCCAATGCTGAGCATGTACTGATAGAGACTATTCATCAGGCACGCGGCAATACGGATTTTATTTTAATTAACCCTGCGGCATTTACCCACACCAGCGTTGCATTACGTGATGCGCTGCTGGCCGTGGAAATTCCGTTTATTGAGATCCATCTGAGCAACGTGCACGCTCGCGAGCCGTTCCGTCATCACTCTTACCTGTCCGATGTGGCGGTGGGTGTGATTTGCGGCCTGGGCGCGGATGGATATGGCTATGCGTTACAGACGGCGGTAAAACGCCTGTCCACGTCAAACTAAATAAACCCATTTCAACAAATGAGTACGGAACCACATCCATGGATATTCGTAAAATCAAGAAACTGATCGAACTGGTTGAAGAATCCGGCATCGCCGAACTGGAAATTTCAGAAGGTGAAGAATCAGTACGTATCAGCCGTGCGCCGGTAGCACCGAGCTACCCGATGATGCAGCAAGCCTACGCACCAATGATGCAGCAACCTGCACCGGCATTGGCAACCGCTGTAGCTCCTGCGCCGGAAGCCGCCGTTGCCGCTGCACCGGCTGCCGTGAGCGGTCACACCGTGCGCTCTCCCATGGTCGGTACGTTCTACCGTACCCCGAGCCCGGATGCCAAGGCATTCGTTGAAGTGGGACAACGCGTTAACGTCGGCGATACCTTGTGCATCGTTGAAGCCATGAAAATGATGAACCAAATCGAAGCCGATAAAGCAGGCGTGGTGAAAGCCGTGCTGGTTGAAAACGGCCAACCGGTAGAGTTTGATGAGCCTTTGGTTGTCATTGAATAACCGGTTGTCATCGAATAACGAGGCTTACCATGCTAGATAAAATCGTTATCGCGAACCGCGGGGAGATCGCGCTGCGTATTTTGCGCGCCTGTAAGGAACTGGGCATCAAAACCGTTGCCGTTCACTCCACCGCTGACCGCGATCTGAAACATGTGCTGCTGGCGGATGAGACCGTGTGTATCGGCCCGGCGCCGTCGACCAAAAGCTACCTGAACATCCCGGCGATCATTTCCGCTGCGGAAATCACCGGCGCTGTGGCAATCCACCCCGGCTACGGCTTTTTGTCCGAGAATGCGGATTTCGCCGAGCAGGTTGAACGCTCCGGCTTTATCTTCATCGGCCCGCGTGCAGACACCATTCGCCTGATGGGTGACAAAGTCTCTGCCATTTCCGCCATGAAGAAAGCTGGCGTGCCGTGCGTACCGGGTTCTGACGGCCCGTTGGGCGACGACATGGACAAGAACCGCGCTTTTGGTAAACGCATCGGCTACCCGGTGATTATCAAAGCCTCTGGCGGCGGCGGCGGTCGTGGCATGCGCGTCGTGCGCAGCGAGAAAGATCTGGAACAATCCATCCTCATGACCCGTGCGGAAGCGAAAGCCGCTTTCAATAACGACATGGTGTATATGGAAAAATACCTGGAAAATCCGCGTCACGTGGAAATTCAGGTATTGGCTGACGGTCAGGGCAACGCTATCTATCTGGCGGAACGCGACTGCTCCATGCAGCGTCGCCACCAGAAAGTGGTGGAAGAAGCGCCAGCACCGGGCATCACGGCGGATTTGCGTCGCTACATTGGCGATCGCTGCGCGAAAGCCTGTGTGGATATCGGCTATCGCGGTGCCGGTACATTCGAATTCCTGTTTGAAAACGGTGAGTTCTACTTTATCGAGATGAACACCCGTATTCAGGTTGAGCACCCGGTAACGGAGATGATCACTGGCGTCGATCTGATCAAAGAGCAGTTGCGCATCGCTGCCGGTCAGCCGTTGTCGATCAAACAGGAAGAGGTCAACGTGCGCGGTCATGCGGTGGAATGCCGTATCAACGCCGAAGATCCCAACACCTTCCTGCCGAGTCCGGGCAAGATCACCCGTTTCCACGCTCCGGGTGGTTTTGGCGTACGCTGGGAATCGCACATTTACGCCGGCTACACCGTGCCGCCGTACTACGATTCCATGATCGGCAAATTGATCACATTTGGTGAAAGCCGCGATATCGCGATTTCCCGGATGAAAAACGCCTTGGCGGAACTGATCATTGATGGTATTAAAACCAACATTGAGTTGCAGTTGAAGATTATGAACGACGAGAACTTCCAGCACGGTGGAACCAATATCCACTATCTGGAGAAAAAGCTCGGTCTGCAATAATCTGCATCGTACACGCGTATAAAGGCCAGCCATGCTGGCCTTTTTGCTTGCTGGTACCGCTTTACAGGGAAAAACCATGGACAAACGCTTTCCCCAAGCGCACAAAGAGGCGCGATGGGCACTGTTCCTGACGCTATTTTACCTCGTAGGCTGGGTGGTCACCGCTTACGTGCCTGACAACACCGCCGGGTTGACCGGGCTGCCGCGCTGGTTTGAGTTTTCCTGCCTACTGTTGCCGCTGGTGTTTATCGTGCTGTGCTGGCTGATGACGCACCTGGTGTTTCGCGATATTCCGTTAGGAGATGACGATGCACAATGATGTGATTCTGCCGCTGGTCGTCTACCTGATGCTGGTGTTTGGGTTGTCGATTTACGCCTATCTGCGCCGCCGCGAGGGCAATTTCCTCAACGAGTACTTCCTCGGTAGCCGCTCAATGGGCGGGTTTGTGCTCGCCATGACGCTGATTGGCACCTATGTCAGCGCCAGTTCGTTTATCGGTGGGCCTGGTGCTGCCTATAAATACGGTCTGGGTTGGGTGCTGTTGGCGGTGATCCAAGTGCCCACCATGCTGCTTTCTCTCGGCATTCTGGGGAAAAAATTCGCCATTCTGGCACGGCGCTACAACGCCATTACGCTAAACGATATGCTGTATGCGCGTTATGGCAGTCGCCTGCTGGTATGGTTTGCCAGCCTGAGTCTGCTGGTGGCCTTTATCGGGGCGATGGCGGTGCAGTTTATCGGTGGCGCTCGCCTGCTGGAAACCGCCGCTAACGTGCCCTACGACGTTGGCCTGCTGATTTTCGGCGTCACGATAGCGCTTTACACCACCTTCGGCGGTTTTCGCGCCAGTGTGCTCAATGATGCGATGCAGGGCGTGGTGATGCTGATAGGCACGGTATTGCTGCTGGTGGCGATTATCTCTGCCGCAGGTGGGCTGGGCAGCGCGGTAGAAACGCTGCGTCAGATTGATCCGGCCTTGGTCGACCCGCACGGCAGCGGCCAGACGCTCACCTTCCCGTTTATGGCCTCATTCTGGGTATTGGTGTGCTTTGGTGTCATCGGCCTGCCTAACACTGCCGTACGCTGCATCTCTTACAAAGACAGCAAAGCGCTGCATCGCGGCATCATTATCGGCACCATCGTCATTACCGTGCTGATGCTGGGTATGCACCTGGCAGGCGCGCTGGGGCGCGCTATCATGCCTAATCTGACCGTTCCCGATCAGGTGCTGCCGGAACTGATGGTGAAAGTGCTGCCGCCACTGGCAGCGGGCATCTTCCTCGCCGCGCCCATGTCTGCCATCATGGCCAACATCAATGCACACCTGCTGCAAGCGTCCGCCACCATCATCAAAGATCTCTACCTGAGCGTAAAACCGCATCAAGCGCAGAATGAGCGCCATATCAAATGGCTCTCCAGCGCCACCACGCTGCTGCTCGGCGTGCTGACACTGCTGGCCTCCTGGCGACCGCCTGAAATGATTATCTGGCTCAATCTGCTAGCATTTGGCGGCCTGGAAGCGGTATTCCTGTGGCCACTGGTGCTCGGGCTTTATTGGGAACGCGCCAATGCGACCGGCGCGCTCAGCGCCATGATGGTCGGTGCCTTATGCTATACCCTACTTGCCACCTTTAAGCTGAACCTGGCGGGCTTTCACCCGATCGTCCCTGCCCTGTCGTTCAGCTTGTTGGCCTTTCTTATTGGTAACCGTTTTGGCAGCAACTCTGCGCCAAACGCTGCCGCAACACCTTCACATTAACGGGAACAGAGGCTGCTATGCCGTGGATTCAACTCAAAATCAATACGACGGGCGCGCAGGCTGAACAATTGGGCGATGCGCTTATCGAGAGCGGTGCGGTGTCCGTCACCTTTCAGGACACCCACGATACGCCAGTATTCGAGCCGCTGCCGGGTGAAACCCGTTTATGGGGCGATACCGATGTGATTGGGCTGTACGACGCCGAAACCGAGATGCCGGACGTGATAGCCCAACTGGAACAAGAGCCGCTGCTGGGTGCCGGTTTTCGCCATAAAATCGAGCAGTTGGAAGACAAGGACTGGGAACGGGAGTGGATGGACAACTTCCACCCGATGCAGTTTGGCAAACGCCTGTGGATCTGCCCGAGCTGGCGTGACATCCCTGACCCAAATGCCGTTAACGTGATGCTGGATCCCGGTCTGGCCTTTGGCACCGGCACGCATCCGACCACGTCTCTGTGCCTGCAATGGCTCGACGGTCTGGATCTGGCGGGCAAGACGGTTATCGATTTTGGCTGTGGTTCCGGTATTTTGGCAATCGCCGCGCTGAAACTGGGTGCCGCACAGGCAATTGGCATCGATATCGATCCTCAGGCCATTCAAGCCAGCCGCGACAATGCGCAGCGTAACGGCGTCTCAGAGCGTCTGGCGCTCTATCTGCCGAAAGACCAGCCCAATGACCTTTCTGCCGACGTCGTGGTTGCCAACATCCTTGCAGGCCCGCTGCGTGAGCTGGCACCGCTGATTAGCACACTGCCCAAAGCGGGAGGGCATTTAGGGTTATCAGGCATTCTGGCGTCACAGGCAGAGAACGTGGCAGCAGCTTACACCGACCTGTTCGACCTCGACCCGACCGTTGAGAAAGAAGAGTGGTGCCGCATTACCGGTATCAAGCGCTAAGCGTCACGGCGAGTGCCCTTAGCCGCTTTACGGTAGTTAGCGGCACTCGTCAGGCCTTGAGGTAAAGCCATTGCGCGAGAAACCACCCATTATTGCCCATGAAAACGCCACCGGGCGCGGCCTGTTCAGGCATTTGCGTACTGTTGCGCAGAAATGTTTGATCGAGCGATAGTTGGAGCAATGCGTGATTTTTCTTATAACGTACTGTAATAAAAAGACAATTATAAAATTTAATTGCGCGAAGACACATTTCCTTGATCTGTTCCGCGCAATTGCTCAAAGTTTGGCCTTTCATCTGGCGTAAAAAATGCGTAATATACGCGCCCTTGCAGACACAGTATGGTCACTCTTTGTCTATGCACATTGGACAATTTCAGCTAGCTAATCGATTGATCGCCGCCCCCATGGCTGGCGTCAGCGATCGCCCTTTCAGGACGCTCTGTCATGAGATGGGGGCTGGGATGACGGTCTCCGAAATGCTCTCCTCTAATCCGGAGGTGTGGCGTTCGGATAAGTCGCGTCTACGCATGGTACACAGCGATGAACCTGGGATCCGCGCCGTGCAGATTGCCGGAAGCGACCCTGATGAGATGGCTGCGGCAGCCAAAATCAACACAGATTTCGGCGCGCAAATCATTGATATCAACATGGGGTGTCCTGCAAAGAAGGTAAACCGCAAGATGGCGGGTTCTGCGCTGTTGCAGTATCCGGATTTGGTAAAACAAATCCTCTCCGCCGTGGTTAAGGCGGTGGACGTACCGGTCACGCTGAAAATTCGTACTGGCTGGGCACCGGAGCACCGTAACTGTGTAGACATTGCCAGACTGGCCGAAGCCTGTGGTATCCAGGCACTTACCGTACATGGCCGCACGCGTGCGTGCCTGTTCAACGGTGAGGCAGAATACGACAGCATTCGGGCGGTTAAGCAGGCCGTTTCCATTCCCGTTATCGCGAATGGCGACATTACAAGCCCGCATAAAGCCAGAGCGGTTCTTGATTACACCGGGGCAGATGCCCTGATGATAGGACGGGCTGCTCAGGGAAGACCCTGGATCTTTCGGGAAATCCAGCATTATCTGGACACGGGGGAGCAACTGGCACCGATGCCGTTGGCAGAAGTGAAGCGTTTGCTCTTCAAGCACATACGGGAATTGCACGACTTTTATGGTCCGGGCAAGGGATTCCGTATTGCTCGTAAGCACGTCTCTTGGTATCTCCAAGAGAACGCCCCCAATGACCAGTTTAGGCGCACATTCAACGCCATTGAGGATGCCAGCGAACAGCTGGAGGCGTTGGAGGCATATTTTGAAAATCTTGCGTAAACAGAAAAAGAGCTGACAGAACTATGTTCGAACAACGCGTGAATTCTGACGTACTGACCGTTTCTACCGTAAACTCTCAGGCTCAGGTAACCCAAAAACCCCTGCGCGACTCGGTTAAACAGGCACTGAAGAACTATTTCGCTCAACTTAACGGTCAGGATGTGAATGACCTGTATGAGCTGGTACTGGCTGAAGTTGAACAGCCACTGTTGGACATGGTGATGCAGTACACCCGTGGTAACCAGACCCGCGCGGCCCTGATGATGGGTATCAACCGCGGTACGCTGCGCAAGAAATTGAAAAAATACGGCATGAACTGATACGGGTTCGTTACCGTTGGTTTTTAGAAAAACGCTTGCCAGAAATGGCAGGCGTTTTTTGTTATGTTGACCCGACTCCACAACGAGAAGCATGCCTCGTATATACTCGTCATACTTCAAACTGCAGGTGTATTGGCTGTGTTCGCTCACCCGAATCACTTACCTGAGTAAGCTTATCGGGATTCACTTACTTGCCGCCGTCCTGTAACTCGAATTATTTTGGGTATAGACAAAATACGTTTAATGGCAAACTCATCATCAGTCATCTAGGTGAACAAAGAGCCGTCACTGATTATTAAAAAAGTTCAATGCCTAGTAAATATCCACCACTTTCACTATCCAAACAGAGGTTTACCGGAAGATTAAGTGCCTTTGCAATTTTTGCCGTACTAGAAAACTGATCTCTATGCTCTGTATCTTTATCCTGTTCTTTCAGTACCGTTTTATATATATGACCTTCGATTTCTATAGAGAACGCATACGCATTATCAGGATAAATTGTTGAAATACTAAATTTTTCAACATGAACATTATCCTTAAAATAATAGCTATTTCTCCCTCCAGTTTTAGTTTCAGGGCTGACGCATTGCGTTTCTAAAATACTGGTTACATGTGCATTTATACTTGTAGACATAACTATAGTGGTAAATACAATAGAACTGATGATTTTTTTCATTATTAACCCCTTATATTAATATTTAATCAAAAAATACTGATGCTATAATATGACTTCTACATTTAACCCATAACCTTATACTTGCTATGGCATCTCTTTTAAACGCATGGTCATGTGTGTGCCTATCACAAATTGAACAAGCTGTTCGGCTATATGCATCATCTTGCGGAAGAAATGGCATCTCATACGGCGAATCATTTATGTAAGAATGTCCAGGAATATAATTGATATTATTATGACGTATTATGAATCTCCCTTCTTGGTCATGGCCAACGTTCTCGTACTCGTCGGCATACATCACTAGTTCAGCGGGAATAGAACCTAATGACAACCATTCATTCTCATGATTATAATGAATGTACGTATCATTAAATCGTCGGTCACCTGTCATATAATAAGCTTGCAAAAGACTTTGGTTAGAACTATAGAATTGATCAGTTTGACGAATTGTGTATATATAATATCTCGAGCCTACAGGTGTCTGCGCTGGAGCCATGATATTTATTATGTCTAACGAACTCGAAGTAGAGAGAAACATGGAATTATTTTCCCCTTCATAACAACTTGTCCCCCTTATATGCTGATACATATCGTTATTGTTGCCAGAGGTAATAAATCCAATTTGAAAAACATCTTCAGGCAGGACAGTATCATAGCGATAAAGGAATGTACCTTGGACTATAGGTTGAAGTGGAGGGGGGACTAGGACTACGATGGGTTTATTATTAGTATTTGAACTATTATTAGATTGCGAGCTTTGATTTGAGTTTGCATACACACTATTGGTCAATAAGAGCATTGTACAAAAAAAAATCAGTTTAATCATCTTATCTCCGTAATCAATGAAAGAATGGAAAAAATATCAAAAAATATAATAATTGATTTATAACCAACCATTATTAATGTAGTGACATGGTAAATGCATCATTAATAATGGACGTGTTTTTCATATCGTTTAAAAATTTACATTTACACTCTAAATAATTCGCATTGAAGAACAAAGTAATAATATTAAGAAATTTCAATACCTAGCAAGCGCCCATCGCTTTTATCTCCTGGAACACCACTACCTTCATCATATTTTTTATTATCAACACAAACATTTACTGGAAGATTAAGCACCTTGGCCATTCTGGCAATATCGGAGAACTGTTCTGTAGATTTGGAACCTTCTCCGGTCTTAATAATCATTCTATATTTCAAATTTTTAATGACAACACCAAACCCATGTAAATTATTTTGCGTAATAGTTGAAATACTATATGATTCTATTCTGACATTTTTCTCATGCTTAGTCTTAGACTCGTCTCCGCTTGAATATGAATCACATAGTTTCTTAAAATTACTTTTTCCATTTGCACTTACATTTTCAGAAACGAAACACGAAAAAAAAATCATTAATAAGATAGTTTTATTCATCATTAACTCCATTAATTTAAACATGATCATTAAAAATCAATATGTTTTCTATATACATATAAAACCCTTTTATTTCATTATGCTTACCCCCTGTTTAACGACTATTCAATGTGTGCTATAAAGGTGGTGCGAGCACTGTTATAGAAACATAAAAATTACTTTATTAATTAATTACTTGAAAAATAGATTATTATTTTTTCTGATGCAAACAAATACTGTGCAAAAACCCAATATATATTGAACCATCCTCTTCCCGATCTAAACAATGATAATAAAGAATTGACATAACATTACACCAAAGAACCCCGTGCATTCACTCGAAAATATCGTTTATGCGAGGTTCCTCCAAAAATAATGACGCTTCAAAGATTGGTTTAAGCTCTATTCATACTATTATTCTGCTCACGACATGAACAGTGTACGCGTTAATCATCGACAAAGACTGCAACCCCTTGATTCTAATCTTCAGCAGTGCGGTGTAAACAAATCAAGCCGTCTCCACAGAATGAACATCAGGATTTCTTTTGCTTCGGTATTGCACAGATCAACCATCACGCAAGCTAAAACTCGGCACTGATCGATAATCGCTTCTACTTCTAATGGTGTGTCGTCAAATATGGAGCCCCTCCTGAAAGGAGAGGTGCAATTCAGGGTGAGTTTAGTTAGACTGGATATCAGCCATAGTGTTACCTCTTTTAACGTTGTGGTTAAATGTCCAGCAAGCACTAAGGCACATCACGTATCAAACACAAAATTATCATGATATAATAAACGTATCGCATTTCGTGTAAAGCCTGCTTTATTACAGGCTGAATTTTTCATATAAACATTCACAAGGAAACATAAAAAGAATAATGTTAAATGATAATGAAAGATAATAAAAATTTGTTTTTATTATCAAAAATTAAATAGTAAATCATATAAAAAATAAGCGATGTTCATTCAGCAATGATACTCAATGAGAATGTATGATAGTTTTGAAATAGAAATGACAACGCAGAAAGATGAACACCGCACTGCGTGCGAAAAAAGCCAGCAGCAGTGCGACACTCACCCGCCAAATTATTCAGACAGAAAGGGGCTTATAGTAGATCTGAATCGCTGCGCAGAGTGCAACGTCCATGTTGAATAACTCAGTTATCAAATCTCAACATCAATACCGTTACGCTTTAACAGTGCATTAAAATTATGCAGTTCCCAGATGGTTTTTCCCTGCTGAATTTGCGCACGCAGTTTCACTTCTTTTTCATCACGACTGCGCGAAGC
>NZ_JAGFPF010000612.1:0-1144 GCF_025962695.1 Candidatus Symbiopectobacterium sp. NZEC135
CATGGATTTTCATCACCGTGGTGAGTCCGGCCCACAGTCCACGCAAGCCCACCATGACAAAGGCAGATACCCCCATCACGATGTTGACCACCGCACCGGCAGCGGCCAGGCTTAGCACAGCCAGCACCGCATAGCCGATCACGCGGGTGATATTGGGAAACAGGTTTTGCCACCGCACCAACGTTTGTCCCACGTCGGCCAGCTTGTTAATCAACGGATAGAGCACCGGCAGCAACGTGGCCCCCATCGCGGCGCGCATGGCATACCAGACGGCCACCAGGCGATCCCACGGATTTGCCATCTTCTCGGCCATTTCCGTGGCGCGCTTCATCCCGTCGCTGCTGCCCAATTCAGTGATATGGCGCTGCAACACGCCGACATTGCCGTAAAGCTGCTTGATAACGGCAGAACCACCGCCAAAGGCTTCATCCAGTTCCTTCTGTGCTTTCAGGTTGCCCTCAATGGTGGCACCGTACTTGCCCTGCAATTTTTCCAGCATTTGCGGCATCGACAGCATTTTTCCGCTGGCGTCGGTAAAGCTCAGCCCCAGCTTTTTAGCCCCTTCCGCCGCACCGGTCAGAAAGGACTCATACGATCCGCTGGCTTCCGTGCCTAGCGTGCGCTGTAACTCGCCCAGCACCGCCATTTGCTCATCCATGCCGATACCAAAGTTTGTCCCGGCACCTTTGGCCCCTTCCATCAAATCCTTGATAGTGGCCATTTCGGTGCCAAACGCCTGGCGCATGTAGGCCGCTTTTCCGGCTACCCGTTCCGCAAAATCCACATTGCCCAACGCTTTGGCATCGGTGCGGAAATTGGCAAACATCTGCCCCATAAATTCCGTGGTTTCCGCTGCCGTGGTTTTCAGCGCAGCGGCCACAGTGTTGGTGATGGTTGTCATGCGTGGCAGTTCGCCATCAGATAACCCGGACACAGAGCGCTTGATGATTTCCGTAGACTGCACAAACTCCAACGCCGATTTACCGTATTGAATGCTGAATTTCAGGCCGTTGGCCGCCACCTGCTTTAGCGTGGCATCGCTGACGCCCTGGGCTGAGGCAGACAACAGCGCATCATTCATTTCAATCGCGGGCGAAAGGGCATCTTTAATAGCAATGGCCGTGGCAAATAATCCCGCGCCGCC
>NZ_JAGFPF010000609.1:0-1144 GCF_025962695.1 Candidatus Symbiopectobacterium sp. NZEC135
GGCCCACTGCCGTCGGTCATGTTTACCGTGCCAGCATTATTGAGCCGGGCGATGATTTGGCTTAGCCCATCGAGTGCCAACGTGGCCGATTGCCCGACCGTGATGATGGAATCTGGGCTGAATACGTTCAGAGCGCCTGCTTGCAGTGTACCTGCTTCTACAACGGTTGAACCTGAGTAGGTATTATTGGCCGTCAGCGTGGCGATACCGGTGCCGAATAGCCGTATTCCGCCGCTGCCAGAAATAAGGCCGTCAAAGAAATAATCGTCACTGCGATTAAAGGCAAGTGTGCCCGAATTCTCTACGTTGCCAAGAATTGAGCCCGTGCTGCCACCGTTGCCTAGTTGTAACGTACCGGCGGAAATCAGCGTGTTGCCGAGATAGCTATTGGATCCTGTTAATACGGTGGTGCCACTGCCTCGTTGATCAACTGAACCACTACCGGTGATGGTGTTGTTGAAAATCAACGTATTGCTACGATTGAATGCAAATACTCCATTGTTGTTAACGTTGCTGGCGAGTGAGCCTGTGCTACCACCATTGCCCAGTTGCAGAGTCCCAGAAGAGATTGTGGTGAGGCCACTGTAGGTATTGTTTGCTGTCAATACGGTGGAGCCGGTACCCACTTGGTTGACCACGCCGGTGCCGGAAATAACGCCATCGTAGACGAGCGTGTTGTTACGATTAAACGCCAACGTAGCTTTGTTGATCACATTGCTGACGATTGAACCGGTGCTGCCGCCATCGCCAATCTGTAATGTCCCCAGGTTGAGTGCTGTATTTCCGGTGTAAGTGTTCTCTCCTGTCAGTGCAAGTAAACCGGTACCGATTTTGGTCAGGGTTCCTGCACCTGAAATAATACCGCTTGTAGTTAACGGGGAGGCGAGGGCGATGTCGATTGTGCCGCCGAGGGCGTTCAATTGGATCGCGCGTGACGTGGCCATCGTAGCGTCAGTGGCGAGCGTACCTCCATTAAAAGATAACCCCCCATCGGACTGACCAAGGTTGCTGTCGCTCGTGATACGCAGCGTACCGCCGTTGATTGCCGTGCCCCCGGTATAGGTGTTGGATCCGTTAAGTACCAGTGTGCCGAGATCGGCTTTCACCAACTGCACGTCGCCTTGCAAGATGGCATCAATGGTGG
>NZ_JAGFPF010000610.1:0-1144 GCF_025962695.1 Candidatus Symbiopectobacterium sp. NZEC135
GTCCCCACCAGCCACGGCATCAGCGATGCATTCTCAACCGGATCCCAGAACCACCAGCCGCCCCAGCCCAACTCGTAATAGGCCCAACCGGAACCCAGCACAATCCCCAAGGTTAAAAATGACCATGCCGCCTGCGTCCATGGGCGCGACCAACGCGCCCAGGCGCTGTCCAAACGTCCCGCCAGCAGCGACGCCACCGCAAAGGCAAACGCCACCGAGAACCCGACATAGCCCATGTAGAGCAGCGGCGGATGGAAGATTAAACCAATGTCTTGTAGCAACGGATTGAGATCGCGCCCCTCAATCGGGTAATCCGGCAGCGTGCGGATAAACGGGTTCGAGGTCAGCACGATAAACAGTAAAAAACCGACGTTGATCATCCCCATCACCGCCAACACGCGCGCCACGGCGTCGCTCGACATGCCGCGGCTAAGCAGGGCAACCGCGAAGGTCCAGCCGCTCATCAGGAGCACCCAGAGCAGGAGCGAGCCTTCATGCGCCCCCCAGGCCGCCGCGACCCGATACCACACCGGCAAAGCGCGATTCGAGTTGTTCACTACGTACAGCACGGTGAAATCGTTAATGACCAGCGCGTAGACCAGCAACAGGAACGACGCCAACACCAAGGCAAACAGCGTACAGGCAAGCGGGCGAGCCAGCGCCATTAAGCGTGCATCCTGACGTGTTGCCCCCCACAGCGGATAAATACTGAGCAATAACGCCACGCCCAGCGCCAGACACAGCAGATAATTCCCAACTTCCGGCATCATAAGCGGGCACCCTCTTTGGCCGCAGGCGATGGCTGGTGTTGATGTTGTCCGTCCATGGCGGCTTTCACTTCCGGCGGCGTGTATTTCTCATCATGACGCGCCAGCACTTCTTTTGCCGCAATGCGGTTCTCAGACTCCAACACGCCCTGTGCCACCACACCCTGCCCTTCGCGGAACAGGTCCGGCAGAATACCCTGATAGGTCACCTCCACCGAGCCTTGGGCGTCATACACGGTGAAATGCACTTGCAGGCTTTGGCTATCACGCCGCACGCTGCCCGGCATCACCATGCCGCCAACGCGTAAACGTTGTCCGACCACCGGAATTTCTTGCGTCTCATTTTTTCCGTACAGGATTTCACTGGGCGTATAGAA
>NZ_JAGFPF010000613.1:0-1140 GCF_025962695.1 Candidatus Symbiopectobacterium sp. NZEC135
AGTACCAACCCATTACCCATATCAAAAAAACCTTATAGTGACGCACTCAGGATGTTTAACAGGGTTCTTTTCCCATCACCTTAAGTTAGATTTAAATTTATGAACATCATTCTCGATTTTGCTCAAGGATTAACCGTAGGGCTACCGCTTTAATCGGAGTAGCCCTTTATTGTTTTCTCAGATCTATTCACGAAAAATAAATATTATAAAAATGTACAACAAAACTATAAGTTTCATAAACCAAAAATGCTCAGATCAGAGCCATTTGATAGGTTACTACAAATAAAATAAGGTTTTTTTCAATACGTTATAGGCGTGAAACCAATAATCACTGTGTGAAATCTGTTGGTTTCCGCCTAAAGAACGATCTACTGTGCCAATGTATAGTTGTAAGAGGCCTAAGTTTTAGTTCGTCTAATGGCATGATGCTTTTAAAAGTAAACGCCGATTAATCATTTACTTTGATAGCGCCATTTCTTAACAACCAAATTAATCTGTTCCAAGGTCAGGGCCTGTTGTTGCCAACCCTTGTCAAAATCTACATCATTAGACCGAGGTAGTTGTTCTGCCAATAAATTACGAATCATAACCCTAGTAGGCAACGTTGCGGCTTGACCGACGAAAATAGCCTCTTGCCGCCGTAAGCCTGAAAGCATTTTTGTTAAACCGGACATTGAATCTGGCAATACACTACGGACGTGTTCTCTATCTGCATCATTGGTGATCCGTAGTACAATCCATGAATTACATTGTGATAAAACAGTAGCTTCAACTTCACTGGGTCTTTGCGAGACTAGCAATAAGCCAACGCCATATTTTCGACCCTCTTTTGCAATCCGGCGAATAGCTGATTGCGCTGCTTCATACTGTGCTTCGCCACGATTGGGAACATATCGATGCGCCTCTTCACAGACTAATAATACAGGGCTATTTTGACGCTCTGTTTCAGACTGCCAAACTTTAAGCTGAAAAACAATTCTTGCTATTGCTGCGCTTGCAACTCCAGCCACTTCATTTGGAACGCCAGAGAGATCAACTATCTGTACAGTTGTATTTTGAGTCAAAAATTGATTAACGACAATTGGTAAAGGATCTTGCTCTCCATCCCAACCATTCATCATAAATTTAAGCCGTCCATCT
>NZ_JAGFPF010000615.1:0-1139 GCF_025962695.1 Candidatus Symbiopectobacterium sp. NZEC135
ATCAATACCCCGGAATTCCAGGCGTTGATGAAAATCGAAGACCCCATGCAATATTTAGCCGCGGGCCAGTCTGCACAGCTCAATAAAGCAAAATACATCGTCAATGCCAGCGGTGATGATTTCTATGCACCCGATAACGCACGTTTTTATTATGACGCGCTGCCGGGGGCGAAATCTCTGCGCGTGGTCCCCAACACCAGCCATAACGGTATTTTAAAACACGTTGAACGCACGTTGATTACTTTTGTAAATCGTTTTCTGAAAAATAAGCCACTGCCGCAACTCAGTGTCACACTCAAGGACGATGCGCTTAGTGTCACATTCTCTGAAAAACCCGTTACGGTAAAACGCTGGACGGCAAACAACCCTGAAGCACGCGATTTCCGCTATGCCTGTGATATTCACTATCAGGGAACCAAGGTGGCACTTCCCAACCATGGGCCGGTAAACCTTGCGCTGAATTCACAGCACGCAGGCTGGCAAGCGACATTCGTGGAAGCCACGTTCAAGGACGGGTTTGTTGCGACCAGTCGGGTTTACGTGACCCCAGATGATGTTTTCCCGACGGCAGCGCCGCCGGTCAACGGTAAATTTTGCCAGACATTGCCGGGTCGCGGACTAGGGGGAACAGCACCTTAACGCGTAATGAGCGCGCCAGCGAGAGAGCGTTGGCGCGCAATAAGCTATTTAAGCACCTGTGGGTTGACGCAGTTTTCTTTAACGTCGCCCGTTAATGCGGCGATCAGATTGTCAACGGCACAGGCGGCCATGCCGTAACGCGTTTCGTGAGTGGCAGAACCGATATGCGGCAGCGCAACGACATTGGGCAGCTTCAGCAACGGGGAGTCAACCGGCAACGGTTCCTGAACGAACACATCCAGACCGGCAGCATGAATAGTGCCGTTGCTGAGGGCTTCGACTAATGCGGTTTCATCCACCACCGCGCCGCGACCGATGTTGATCAAAATGGCGCTGGATTTCATTTTCGCCAGTTGTTCATGGCTGATCAGATGTCGTGTTTCTTCGGTCAACGGCAGGGTAACGCAGAGAAAGTCGGACTCGGCCAGTAAGGTATCCAAATCGCAGTAGCGTGCGTTAAAGCGCGTTTCGGCTTCGGCATGATGGCGTCGCGCGTTGTA
>NZ_JAGFPF010000614.1:0-1139 GCF_025962695.1 Candidatus Symbiopectobacterium sp. NZEC135
CTTTTTGTATTCCATGTCGGTAAACAGGCTGTTTGCCATTTGCTCCGCCAACCAGATAGCCCCGGCGTACCCGACAACCGGATGGCGGTAATGTCCCGCCCGGTCATAGGTAGGGAAACCGACTCTGACCATGGGTATCTGGTTATCAATCGCGGTGAAACGGCCTTTAGAGTGCCCGAGGATCAGATCCAATTGCAGATCGTTTTGGGTAATACGCTGCTCCATCTCCCAGAGATCCGCATTGGTAATGATCTCCATATCATGGGACACCCCATCGCGCAGCGCGTGAATGCGGGGATCGTTGACATACCCGGCATTGTCATCGCCCAGCAGCAACAGCACTGGCTTCATTTCCAGATCGAGACAGAATTCCGCCAACCCGATCACCAAATCGGGGTTGCCGTAAATCGCTACCCGTTTGTCGGCAAGAAACATATGCACCAGGTCTGTCAGGGCATCCAGGGCGATCCCACGCTCCCGCACCAGTGAAGGCGGAATGGGTTTTCCCGTCAGGGTTTTCAGGTTATGCAACAACGTGTCCGTGTTACGAATACCAATCGGCGTCGGGCCAATAAGGGTCGGGATCTGGAACTTATCTGCCAGATAATTCGCCGCCTTGCCCCCTTCATAGCGATTGAGTGCCAGCGTCGCGCTGGCATTGGCCGTGTCCGTCAAATCGGCGATGGTCGTATTGCCGTGTGACACGGTATTACCGGATGGCATCAACGGTGAGTCGAAATCTTCAATCTCGAACAGTACAGTGGCATCAATCGCCATCTCCGAGAGCAGATGCTTCAACGCCGTCACATCACCGGGGTTCGCCCAACCGGTAATCAGATTGAGCTTGCCGTTAGGCTCCCCTTTTCGGGCAAAATACTTAACGATATCGCGTACCGCCAGGTCGTACCCGCTGATCATGCTGCCGACAAAACTTGGCGTATGGATAGGAATCAGATGCACTTCGCGACCGGCGAATTTCTCTTTGAGCAACCCATCGTTGAGCTTGCGTACCACGCCATCTACATCATCACCAATCACCTCAGTGGAACAGGTGGTGATAATCGGGATGACCTTGACATGGGGATAACGCATCAGTAAAACGTCGACCGCTTGCTCTACGCGATCCAGTGCACCAAACA